>JAGDMB010000257.1 GCA_017860375.1 Bacteroidota bacterium
AAACATTGCATCCATGACCATTCCTCCCTCATCTTCCCCCTCTTTTCAGAAACGTCTCGGCCTGTTCGATTCCACTGCCATCGTGGTGGGATCGATGATCGGATCGGGTATTTTTATCGTCAGTTCCGATATCGCCCGGAATGTGGGATCACCGGGATGGCTGCTGGTGACCTGGCTGGCGACCGCGGTCCTGACCCTGTTTGCCGCCATGACATACGGAGAGCTGGCATCTATGTTCCCTCACACCGGAGGACAATATGTCTACATACGGAAAGCCTATAATCCTCTTGTGGGCTTCCTCTATGGCTGGGCTTCCCTGCTGGTCATCCAGAGCGGGACCATCGCCGCCGTGGCCATGGCTTTCGCAAAATTCACAGGGGTCCTGATTCCGTGGATCGGTGAAAGGAACATTTTATTGGAATGGGGCTTCCTGAAGATCTCCACCGTTCACCTGATCGCAATCGGTTCGATCCTTTTTCTTACCTGGATTAATACGCGCGGAATCTCCACAGGGAAAATGATCCAGAACATCTTCACCTCCACGAAGGTATTTATTTTACTGGGGATGATCGTAGCCGGAATTTTTATAACCTCCAACCTCGAAGCGGTAAGATTGAACAAGGAAATTTTCTGGGATGCGGTAAAAACAGGCCCCGGAGGTCCTGTTCACCTGGCCGGCTTTGCACTGGTAGCCGGGATCGTTACCGCAATGGTCGGATCCATATTCTCATCCGATGCATGGAATAACATAACCTTTGCCTCCGGCGAAGTCATCAGACCGCAGAGGACGATTCCCTTAAGCCTCATTTTCGGAACGCTGATTGTGAGTGTCCTGTACCTGCTTGTCAATGTTGCCTATATGCAGTCGCTTCCGTTAAGAGGTGCAGCAGACGGAATAACGGTAGCTGAGCGGGGCATGCAGTTTGCCGTTGATGACCGCATCGGTACGGCCGCCATGCATGGACTGCTGGGGGGGAATGCAGCCCTGGTTATGGCCGTGTTAATCATGATCTCTACCTTTGGATGCAACAATGGGCTTATTTTATCGGGCGCAAGGGTGTATTATGCAATGGCAGCGGACGGGCTGTTTTTTAAGAAAACCGGTTCACTGAATTCAAAGGGTGTTCCGGGCAGGGCGCTGGTATTTCAGGGTATTTATTCTTCCCTGCTCTGTTTATCGGGTACCTACAGTAACCTGCTTGATTATGTGGTATTCACGGTCCTGTTGTTTTATATTTTATCCATTGCGGCCGTGTTTGTTTTCAGGCACAAGATGCCGGATGCTCAGCGGGCATTTAAAGCGGTCGGATATCCGGTTATCCCCGTTGTCTATATCATCACGGTATTATTCATTATGATTGTCCTGGCGGTTTACAAGCCCCTTTATTCCTGGCCGGGCCTGATCATTGTCGCGCTGGGCATCCCGGTGTATTTTATCTGGAAAAGGAAGTCCTCCATATAGACCTTCCAGGGTCCGAAGGACCTGGAAGGGTCTATATTCTATGCTGAAACTGACCCTGGCAGGTCCTGCGGACCCTGCCAGGTCAGGTCTGAATACCCATTCTGACCGTTTCTTCAAAGACTTTTCGCCATCCCTGCCATACGCCTTTGTCAGAAAGGGATTCGTTATGCCAAAGCGAGATGAAGGTACCGTTCACCTTTTTTACCTTATCCATGATTTCCCTGATTTTCTCAATGGCTTCATCGGGATTAAGCCTGAGGTATTGCCTGAGGGTGACGTCCATTACCTGGAAAGGATACACCACCAGGTCGGTTTCCTTTTCTTCAGGGAGGTTATAGAACCGGAACGGTGTACATATTCCGGCCCTGAAACCAAGGTGTGAGGCATAGCCCATGGAATAATCCTCAAGGATCCCCGACTGCATCAGCCTCAGGTAGGTAGTGGGGAGTTCAAATGCCAGAAAATGCTGACGGCTTTTGGTAACCCGGGTTTCCAGCACTGCGGCAAGACGGCTCACTTCTTTTTGCAGAATGGCGATGTTTTTATGCGATGCCATGGAGGGATGGATGCCGACCTTGTGATCGGCGGCGATGCCTTTTATCAGGTTCCGGAAGGCCAGCCTCCGGATGCTGATGTTGGTATCATAGCGGTTGTAATCACCGACAAGGAAAAAGAACATGGACCTGAATCCATTCAGGTTCTCAATCCGGTCGATATAGGAATAGGTGTTGTAGGGATCCTCGTCATTTCCCAGCAGGGTGGCCACACGCGAAAGAAATGTATTGGTGTCGCGCTGCAGCAGGGACCTCACCAGGGCACCCACGGTGCGGATAAAACTTTTATGCTTGAACGCATACGCATTGTCGATGTCAATGGTCGAGATAAACCGAAACTTTCGCTCTGGAAATGGCAGTTCGGGATACCGGTTCTGAAGGATTGCTTTCAGTTTGGCTGACCACTGGTTAACGACCGGCTCATCGAGGAAGCCGTACTGAAAGGCAAGGCTGTCGGTGGCTTCAAAGCGCAGCAATTCGCCTTTCTTATAAGGCAGATACTCTTTGTACCGCGAGACCATGAGAAAGGAAGCCGAAAAGATATCGAAGGGCAGGTCGGCTGTGTCGGAAGTCCGGTAAAAGATCTTCAATCCTTCCCATTCGGATACTTCAAGCACCTGTGGTTTTATTTCCTTTTCGTACACCAGGCCTGACGGACAGATCAGCAGTTCATCGCCTGTCCTTTCGTTCGCATAGGCTATTTTTGGTCCGGGCCGCTGACTGAATTTCTCCCTGTCAGAGGTCAGTTCAAATTCAATCCCGATCAGGTCATTGAAAATAAGCTGCAGAATATAGCTCAGCCTGCCGGTGAGGATGCCTGAATAAATGGTTATCATGAGAAGGGTCGTTAATAGTCGAGGATAACAACTGTAATGCCTGCCCCTCCGCGTTCCACCTGTTCATCGCGGCAGGATCGGACCACGTCCACCGTACGAAGGTACTCGCGGATCATCTGCTTGAGTATGCCATTTCCCTTGCCGTGCAGAATCTTTAATTCCTTTGCACCGACCACGATGGCCTCATCGACAAAACTCCTTACCTGTTCGACAGCCTCATCACCCCGTTTCCCGCGGACGTCGATATCCGTTTTAAAATGGATCTTGCGGTCCATAATGGTGGAAAGATACCCTTGTTTCGGCGGAATGAAATGCTTTTCTTCGGGATTTTCATTTCCGGCTGCCTTTTCAAGGCGGCTGGCCTTAACGGTTGTTATCATGTTACCAAAGGCCACCATAACGCTGTTCTCCTGCACATCCAGGACCTCACCAATGGCTTCCTGCCCGAAAATCCTTACCGCATCGCCGGCTTCCAGCCTGTATTCATCGCCAATCGTCTTTCCTCTTTTTTTCGGGGAGACTTCTTTTTCACCCTCTTTCCGGATCTTTTCCCCCTGGCTTTTAACCTGTTGAATTTTTGATGTCAGCTTTTCATCCTCAGGGGCGCGCCCGGAGAGTATTTCGTCTTTCACATCCCCGAGCTTTTTACGCGCTTCTTTCGTCTTTTCCTTATCGGCCTGGCTTTCCCTGATGGTTCGTATCGTGTTCTCGATTTCCCGGTTCGTTCGCGACAGCAATTCTTCTGCCTGCTGGCGTGCTTTATCCAGAATTTCTTTTTTCAGTTTCTGCACCTGTTCAAGTTCTTCGGAGTATTTGCTGACCACTCCCGATAATTCTTTTTCGGCTTTCTTTATCTGATCACGTTTCGACTCCCAATAGCGCTTGTCGCGAATTATCTCCCGCAGATGCCGGTCGAAATTAATATGGTCTTCCCCGACCTTTTCTGCAGCGCTCTTCAGGATCTCTTCAGGCAGGCCTATCTGACGGGCAATATCGATGGCAAAAGAACTTCCCGGCTTGCCCATCTCCAGCCGGAACAGCGGCTGCATCTGCCCGGTATCAAAAAGCATAGCACCGTTCATGATCCCGTCGGCAGCCGATGCAAAATGTTTCAGATTGGTATAATGCGTTGTAATAACTCCGTAAACGCCTTTGTTGTTCATCGCATTCAGCAGGGCTTCTGCAATTGCTCCGCCAATCTGCGGTTCCGTGCCGGTTCCGAATTCATCGATCAGGATCAGAGTTTCGGGACCGGCATTCCGAAGGAAGTATTTCATGGAGAGAAGATGGGAACTGTACGTGCTCAGGTCGTTCTCAATCGATTGCTCATCGCCGATGTCGATAAAGATGTCCTTAAAGATCCCGGCTTCTGAATTTTCCACCATCGGGACCAGCAATCCGCATTGCAGCATGTATTGCAGTAACCCTACCGTTTTCAGGCAAACCGATTTTCCTCCGGCGTTCGGACCGGAGAGTAACAATATCCGGTCTTTCGCATTGAGCCTGATATCGAGGGGAACAACCGCTTTGTTTTCCGTTTTATGGTGCAGGTACAAAAGGGGATGAACCGCCTGCTGCCAGGCAAA
>JAGDMB010000258.1 GCA_017860375.1 Bacteroidota bacterium
TACGGACGCAAAGGTACCCAGGCATTGATGCTGGCGCTGGAAAACATGTCGGGAATCAGGAAACCCTTGAATGGAGATCGGTGAGCGTTAAGTGGTGGTGAGCGGTAAGCGGTCAGTTATAATGAAGTAATTTCAAAGAAGTATTATATAAATGTTTCAGAGGGCAGTTAAAAGCGGATGCTTTTGCCGCCTTGATGGAAATAATAATAGGTAAATAACCAATAATTTTTCGATTATGATAGTTGTGAAGGCGCATAAAAAATACAGCAGGTATCTTTTCCTGCTTTTGCAAAGCCTGGTCCTGGCCTTTCTTGCCCCTCCCCTGTTTTCGGCGCAGGATGATACGGTAAAGGTTAATCATGTAACCATTGCACCTGTAATCGACGGAATTGGCGAGGATGCCTGCTGGGAGAATGCAGGCTGGCAAACCATCGACCAGGTATGGATCAATTACGGCGAATTCATCGACCCGTCCGATTACAGCGGGAGGTATAAAATGGTTTGGTCATCCGGGGAGAACCTCCTGTATTTCCTGGTGGAAACGACTGATGATGCGGCAATCGGCGGATTTGTCGAAGGGCAGACAGCGGATGTCTACAATTATGATATTGCCGAAGTTTTTATCGACGAAAATAATTCCGGCGGTCCCCATATTAATGACAATACACAAACCGGTGAAAATGCGGAAAATGCATTCGCTTACCATATTTATGCTGACTTTCCTGACGAAGGTGGAGTGACCTATGAACATTGGGTGGGTGATATACCCGGTCCCCATACAGAACATTTACCCGGTTTTGCCCTGCGAAAAACAGGCGATGTATACACCCGTGAATTTTCCTTGAAAGTTTATGACGAAAATTATGACGATACTGATCCTGAGGCTTCCCGGGTGATGTTGACAAAAGATAAAGTAATGGGACTTTCGGTTGCATACTGCGATAACGATGAGGAGGATGGTCAGCGGGATAATTTCTTCGGTTCCGTATGGGTACCGGAAGCAAACTACAATAACCACTGGATGAATGCCGATGATTTTGGCACGGTCCGGTTGCAATCGGAATTGATCCCCGGTTCAGTGAAAGGAAATCAATCTGAATCAACCATCGAGATCTATCCGAATCCGGCTTCCGATTATATCCAGGTCAAAGTCAATGAAGCGGCCAGCAAGCTGGAGATCGTCGATCTTTCAGGGAACACAAGATCCGTGTTTTTTCTGCACGGAACAGAAAAGCAACGGATTTCGGTATCTCATTTAATCCAGGGGATTTATTATACCCGTATTACCGCGGACGATACCTCCTTCCGGGTTGAAAAGTTTCTGGTACTGTAATCCCCGTGTTCGTTTCAGGGTTGATAGTACATCCATCCTTCCCTGCCTACAATTCTTTTTTGTAAATCCGGTATTTCTTATAGATGACCCCGGCCAGTCTTTCGTATTCCCTTCTCATCCTTGTATTGGTTTCCAGTACCAGATGACTGTCCATAAAGGCCATCTTTTCCTTTTTTGCCGTATCCAGCATTTTAATACCCATTAAAGCATCAAGACCGTTGCCCCGGTATTCTTCCTTAACGGCCCCAAGGTATAGTGTCAGCATTTTTGATCTTTTTCCTTCCCTGAGAATTTTAATAAAACCGAACGGGAACATACGGCCCCTGGCTTTCCTTATACCCTCGGCCATCTCCGGCATACCCACAATAAATGCCGCAATCTTCCTGTTCTTATCAAGGATGACCTTTATGAACTTCGGATTGAGTATTAACATATACCGGTTCGCCATAAAATCCATCTCGTCAGGTTCAAGCTCAGCAAATCCGTATATTTCCGCATAGGTTTCGTTAATAAGTTCAAATACGGGCCGGATGTATTTTCGCAACTCTTTTTTTGTCGTAAATTCCAAAACCGAAAAATCGCCATTGTTTTTAACCCGCTCGTAAACTGTATTATAGATCTGTGGTATGCCGTCGGGAATGTCCACCTTATAACTGACCAGATCCACTTCCTTCGTGTAACCGCAGTTTTCAATTAAGGAAGGCATATAGGGAAGGCTGCAGTTGGTGGCTACTGCCATAGGGTTATCAAATCCTTCGATCATAAATCCCTGCGGATCTTTATCCGAAAAACCAAGCGGTCCGATGAGCTTTGTCATGCCGTTCTTCCTGGCCCAGTTTTCAATTGCAGTTATTAAGGTGCTGGCTGTTTCCGGATCTTCCCAGCATTCAAGGTTAAAGAACCGGGCATGGGTCTCATTATGCGTTTTGTTGTACTTGTGGTTAATTATGCCCATAATCCTGCCCACGGGTTTATTATCCCGATACGCAAGCAAAAGAATGGTAGTGCTGTGACGAAACGCGGAGTTCTTGGCCGGATTGTAAAAATCCCATTCATCCATATACAAGGGGGGAATCCAGTTTTTATGATGGCGGTGGATTTCTTCGGGTAAGTAAATGAATTTTTTCAGATCACGCTTGGACTGAACTTCCTTGATTTGTAATGTCATAGGCTGGATAAATAATAAAAATCCAAAAAAGGCTTTGCAATAAAATGCTATTCTCTCCGTGCTTAAGAATGGCCCGGGTTTTCCAAATAACCGTACAAATATATTATTTAACTTTCCAGAAACAACGCCTGGGCGAAAATATTCTTGCCTCGCCAGCAAGTACCTTCACCGCCTTTTCGGCTTCCTTTTTATCCACACCGGCAAGTTCTGCAATTTCAACTGTTTTGAGATCTTTGCCGGCTTTTTTCATGGCAGTAAACACCTTTTCTTTTGTTTCCATATGCAACCTTATAATAGATTAAATGTACAAAATGTTATCAAATACCCGGTTCATTTGTTTCGGAATGCGGAACAGCAAGTCTTTCAGACACCGATTTAAGACTGTCAAGGCCCTGTTTAAAATAAGGATCCATCATTTTTTGCATGAACAGCCCAAAGTAGCGCTCCAGCAGTTTCATATTCTGCAGTTCAAGACCCCAGGTCACCTTTGTTCCTTCAGGTATCTCCTCAAATGACCAGGGACTTAAAGAGGGTTCCTGGTCCATCATAATAAGCTCTATCTGAAGCGACTTGCAGGGATCGGCACGCTTGATCTCCATGCTTCCGTTACCGGTTTGTCGGTTCGGACTGCTCCATCGTGTAATGGCGCCAATCCCTGAAACCGGGCCTTCATATGTGGACACCATTTGCGAATCACGCGCGGCCCAGGGAGACCAATTCTCCCAGTTGACAAAGTTGTCTACCTGGTTGTATACAATGGAATCAGGGGCTTTGATAAGGACCGAAGCTTCGATATGTTTTTTTGACGGCAGAAAAAAAGCGACGATAATCAGCAGGGCAAAAAGGATGACAAGAACGGTCAGTATATTCCGGATGATTTTCATACGATCTGTTTTTAAGGTGATTGGGGATTCGGAATAAAGGTACAAAATATTGTTTATTTTTGCCTTGCCGGAGGAAACGGTAGCAGCAAATTCCTGCAAGCCTTAATGATCGAATATGAGAATTGATATCCTTACCCTTTTCCCTGAAATCCTGGAAAGCCCGCTCAATTATTCCATTCTTAAAAGAGCAAAAGAAAAGGGGCTTTTGCAAATATTTCTCCACAACATCAGGGATTATGCGATGAACAAACACAAGCAGGCCGATGATTATGCATTTGGAGGCGGTGCAGGAATGGTAATGATGGTGGAACCCATTGACCTGTGTATTTCGCGGCTGACGGCAGAAAGGCATTATGATGAAATCCTTTACCTTACACCCGATGGGGAAAAATTCACCCAGCGGATGGCAAACTACCTGGCTACCAAAACCCACATCATGATGCTCTGCGGTCACTACAAAGGGGTTGATCAGCGGGTCAGGGATCATTTCATCACCCGCGAGGTCTCCGTGGGCGACTATGTTCTCTCGGGAGGTGAAATTGCGGCTTCGGTCATCGTGGATTGCGCCGGCCGGCTGATCCCTGGCGTGTTATCGGATGAGACTTCGGCGCTCATGGATTCCTTCCAGGATAATCTGCTGGCTCCGCCCGTATATACGCGACCCGCCAGCTACAAAGGGTGGAAAGTACCGGATGTACTTCTTTCGGGTCATGCAACAAAAATTGACGAATGGAGGCATCAGCAATCCCTTGAAAGAACCAGAAAGCTCAGGCCTGACCTGCTGGAGGAAGAGGAATAAAACCTTGCGATCAGCGATTGCAGATTTGCCGGTAGGCGCAATTGGCGCAAAACGCTGCATCGGTTGTTTGAATGAACGGCACTGAGGGATCGGCCATCGTTTCCAGCAGGGTTATCGTATTGGCTTCAAACGCTGCTTCATAGCGGGCAAAATCCTTTACCTCCGTGCGGTCTGACTGGTTTTTGATATATCCGGTAAAGCCTTGTTTATAACTGCCGCGAACGTAATAGAGACAAGGGATCACGTGTG
>JAGDMB010000259.1 GCA_017860375.1 Bacteroidota bacterium
AGCTCTTGCCGATTTCCCACATCAGGAGCTTTACCACCTCATCGCGAACCTGTTGCATCCGGACAACAAATTTTTCTACGGAAGCAATGCGTCCCTGTACGCTCATGGTGGGCCAGAGTCCGCGGCCGTTGTCCCATGCCTGAACGGCGGCCTGCAAGCCTTTCATGGCGGCCGCTTCATCCATGGAGGGAACCCGGCCGAGGATCAACCGTTCGATCCTGCCGCTGGTGTTGATGCAAACGGGAGAGCTGACCTCTTCAAGCGCACCTTCCCATTTGATGATCTTTCCGTCAAGCAGGTAAACGGGTTCGTATTTTTTGCCGGTTACAGTAACTTCGTGTGGAATAGTGTCCGGTGCAGGGAAGGCATTTCGCAGCTTTTCCTCAAAGGGAGTGATGGATGGTTCTGACATGGCGGTTTATGTTAATTCACTCGTACTATACGATCGAAGATAGTTTACAAGCGCTAATCGATGTGAGGTATCTGGTTCTATTTACCATCCAGATCCACACACGCATGATACAAATTGTCCACCATCTCGGGTATCTTCGCCAGCGGCACAGCTGAAAAAGCCAGCCTGATGACGTCTCCAAAAACAATCACGCCGGTGCTGTATTTATCCAGCAAATGCAACCGCACCTTTTCGGCATTCAGTCCTCTACGAAGTTTCAGGCACATGAAATACCCTGAATTAAAGGGAAGCGGCTCGAGGTATTCGGGATATGGCGTCTTTAGGATCGTTTCTTTCAGCAGGGAGTAGCGGTTTTTTAGAATGGCATATTTTTTTTGTTTGGCAGTCTCATAGCCCTGATCGGAATAGACGGCCTGAAGCAGCGATTGCGTCAGGTGGCTTATATTGGAAATATTTCCGCGGATCGCACCGGCAGTTTTATTTTCGAGCGCCTCATACAACTCGGGACTGCCATTTTTTATGCCATAGGTGATAAAGCCGACCCGGAAGCCCCATACGTAATCCTCCTTGGTAGCGCCATCAAGTTTGACGGCGAGGATATTTTCATGAAGACCTGCCAGCCGGGTGAAAATCGATTCTTTGAATACATTGTCTTCGTATACCAGCCCGAAATATGCATCATCAATCAGTACGACGATCTTTTTCCCGGCATTTGCCAGCCGGTGCAATTCATCCACAACCGGATCAACCTCGCTGGCAAGGAGGGTATATCCGGCCGGATTGTTTGGAAAATTCAACAGCACGATGATCTTGTCCTGTTGAATGGAAGAAAGCGTCCGGGAAAAGGATTCCATGTTGAAACCTCCCTGATGAAACAGTTCAAAGGTGCGGATGTTGGCACCATACCCGTTTTCCAGCAACAGGCCGTAGTTTTCCCAGTAGAGATCAGAAAGGACAACGGCGTCGCCCGGATCTGCGAACATATAACCGGCCATGCTGATCCCGTGCGTCACCCCGCATGTGGCGATCGGCGTACTGAAAAGAACCTCTTTCAGCGAGGGATTCTTGGAAACCAGAAATTTCTTCCAGAGATCCCGCAGTTCCTTTTTCCCATAACTGGGGGCATACGGAAATATGCTGTTGACGGGCAGGTTTACCAATGCGTCAAAGGCAGGCAGGTGCATCGATGTGCCGTCATCTTCCACGGCTTCACCGATGGAAGCATTGATGTTTTTTCCCTTTGCCTGTGCCGATTGCGACAGTATTCCCAGTTTCGGAAAGAAAATGTTTCTGCCTTTTTCAGACAGCATCGCAAGGATATGGGCGTTTTGTTTCTGAAGTTGTTCATTCAATGTCTTGGCCTGTGCGTCCATAATAGTGTGGATTAATGTTTTCGTGCAACGCCTAAATGTAAAGCAATATTTTAAAAAACCAATTATGCTTACCTGTTATTATTTTTCAACATTTTTAAGAACGGATGTTGAATATTCTGTTTATAAACAAAGGGGGTAAAAATATATCCGGGCTTGTGTATTTCCTACCTTTGATACCTGGAAAAGAATCCGACTAAACATCTGGGATCATGGCGCAGAAAGGCAATACACAGAATCCGGCAAGGATAAATTCGCTGAACATCGAACTGGGTAAAATACCACCACAGGCCATCGATCTCGAAGAAGCGGTTTTGGGTGCCATCATGCTCGAAAAGGACGCCATTCTTGAAGTCATTGACATCCTTTCCCCGGAATGCTTTTACAAGGAGGAACACCAGAAGATTTTCCAGGCTGTGCTCAATCTGTCTTCCAATAATAAGGCCATTGATATACTCACCGTCACCGAAGAGCTGAAAAAGACCAAGATACTGGATGAAGTCGGTGGTCCCCTTTATATTACCCAGTTGACGAGCCGTGTGGCTTCCGCTGCCCACCTTGAGTATCATGCACGTATTGTGGCCCAGAAGCATATTCAGCGCGAACTCATAAGGGTTTCTTCCGAGATACAGAACAAGGCGTTTGAGGACAGCATGGATGTGAACGATCTGCTTGATTTTTCCGAAGCTGAACTATTCAATATCACACAAGGCAACATAAAAAAGGAATCGCAAAAGATCAACGTACTGATAAAGGAAGCCATTGCCCAGATTGAGGAAGCCAGCAAACGTGCAGACAGTCTTTACGGCATCCCGTCGGGTTACACCAAACTCGACAGGCTTACGAACGGATGGCAGAAGTCCGACCTCGTGATCATTGCCGCCCGGCCCTCCATGGGCAAAACGGCCCTGGTATTGTCGATGGCCCGCAACATGGCGGTTGAGCATAACCGGTCCGTAGCTGTATTTTCACTTGAAATGGCTTCCCTGCAGCTGGTCAACCGGTTGATCGTAGCCGAAACCGAATTGCCGTCCCACCGGATCCGCAACGGCAAACTTGCTGAATTCGAGTGGCAGCAGCTCGATTATAAGATCAAGAAACTGGTGGAAGCACCCATTTATATTGACGATACTCCGGCCATTTCCATTTTTGAGCTAAGGGCAAAGTGCCGCAGGTTGAAACGTCAGCATAACATTGATATCGTCATCATTGATTACCTTCAGCTGATGAGCGGTACCTCCGAAACAAAATTCAGCCGTGAACAGGAAGTAAGCGCCATTTCGAGGGCGCTGAAGAGCCTTGCAAAAGAGCTGGATATCCCGGTCATTGCGCTTTCCCAGCTGAACCGGTCCGTGGAGATCCGCGGGGGGAACAAACGTCCTCAGCTGTCTGACCTTAGGGAATCGGGGGCTATTGAACAGGATGCCGACATGGTTATTTTCATCCACCGGCCCGAAGTTTACGGGTTTAACCAGGACGAGGAGGGAAATTCGATGATCGGCATGGCCGAGATTATCCTGGCCAAGCACCGCAACGGACCAATCGGCGATGTTCAGCTGAAATTCACCAAGGAGCTTGCCAAATTCAGCGACCTGGAAGAAAACGTGCTCGAACCGCTGGTTGACGACCCCACCCAGTCTTTAGCGGTAACAAAAGGTTCGCGCATGAATGAAAAATTGAGCGGCATGGGTTTTGATAAAGACGATCTGTCGAAAAACGCCGACTATTCGGATGAAATGCCGTTTTAGGAAAGGATAAGCTTTTCACATTTTAAATCCTTAATTTTGCGATTGTGATTTGATTTTATACTTTTGTCGGACTCTGAAAAGAGGTGTTCTTTTAGACAAAACTATACTTGATTCAACAATCATCCCGGAGAGGTGGGTGAGTGGCTGAAACCAACAGTTTGCTAAACTGTCGTACTGGGTAACTGGTACCGGGGGTTCGAATCCCCCCCTCTCCGCAAAAGAAATGAAATCCCTTTCCGATGAAATCGGAAGGGGATTTTCCTTTTTGGGTAAGTCCAAACTTCGTTTGGTGCTTGCCCAAAAAGGAAAAGACCTCCGCCGCTTCGCGGCGGTAAGGGATTTCATTTCTTTTGCAGGGATCCTCCCATGGGGATCACGTAGTAACTCGTCGTTTACCGCCCTTTAACATAAGACCACCTCCGCTCGGGGGCAGTAAGGGATTTCATTTCTTTGCAGGGATCCTCCCATGGGGATCACGTAGTAACTCGTCGTATACCGCCCTGCAAAAATGACCGCCGACCCCGATATTTTGCTATCCGATTTCGCATGATCTTAATTTGTTAGTAAGTTTGTATTCCTAATTAAAAAAGATACCATGAAACGAATTCGCAACATTCTGCTGTTTATGCTCTTGTCCGTATCGGTCAATAGCTTCCCGCAAAACCGGATTAATCATAACGGACAGGACATTTTTCTGAATGGGATGAACCTTGCATGGATTTCCTTTTCTGCTGACCTTACAAGTCTGAATACAACCGAATTTACCAAAGCGCTTGACCAGATATCCAACGGTGGCGGAAATGCGATGAGATGGTGGTTGCACACCAACGGTGTATACAGCCCTAAATTTGCCGGAGATAGCGTAAGCGCCCCTGCAGCGAACGAACTTGC
>JAGDMB010000260.1 GCA_017860375.1 Bacteroidota bacterium
TCTCAACCGGAAGATCATAGAAAGCTCTCTGACCCTTGTGGACAATAAAAAACAACTGCTGCCCCTGCAAAGGCTTGATACGCTTACAATAGGTTCCATCGCACTGGGCAACGCAACCCGCTCGGAATTTCAACAAACCTTGCGGTTGTATGCCCCGGTCGATACAATGCATTACCAGCCCGATGGGTTCGTTCCTGCCGACAGTATCTTTTCCTTTGCAAACCATTTCAACCTGTTGATTGTCAGTATTCATACCGACGACCTCCGGGCAGGCCGTGACTTTGGTGTATCCGACATCCTCCTGGGAATTGTGGACAGCTTGTGTCAGAATCATACCGTTATACTGGATCTCTTTGCCTGTCCTTATACCCTGATGCGTTTAAAAAATATGGACCTGCTGGCGGGTCTGATGGTTTCTTTTGAAAACATGAAATCCGTGCAGCAATTATCGGCACAGCTTATTTTCGGCGCTAATCCAGGACACGCCTGCATACCGGTTACACTTTCTGAAAAATACCCGCAGGGAACCGGTGTGGGGACAAAAGATCTGAGTCGGCTCAAATACGGCAGTCCGCTGGAGTGCAAAGTCAATCCGGCCGTCTCCGGACAAATCGATTCCATTATCATGGATGCCATCTCCCGTGAAGTCATGCCGGGCTGTCAGGTTCTGGTAGCACGCGACGGGATCGTTTTCTTTCAAAAGTCATACGGCAACCATTCCTACCGGTCTGAGCAGAAAGTGACCAACGAGGATCTTTACGATCTGGCTTCTGTCACTAAAATCACAGCTACGGTTCCGGCGGTTATGAAATTGCATGAGGAAGGCCGCATTCAGCTTGAAAAACCTCTTTCGAAATACCTGAGGTTTCTTGACACAACAAATAAAAAGGATATTTCCATACGGAATATCCTGATGCATAAAGCGGGTCTTATAAGCTGGATACCCTTTTACACCAGCACACTGGAACCTGTTTTTTCAAGTCAGTCTCTTTTCAGCCCGACCCTTTCACCGGTTTATCCTTTCCGGATCAGTCAAAATCAATACATCAACCGGTACACGCGTTTTAAAAAGGGTTACTTTTCCGCTCAGCAGGACAGCTTATATCCTTACCCGGTGGCGGCTGGTATCTATGCTTCCCGCGGAATGCAGGATACAATCCTGGCCGCCATCCTTAAATCTGCCGTCGACAGGAGACCTCAGTATAAATACAGTGATGTAGGATTTATTCTGCTGTACAAAATGATAGAGGATCTTACAGGCTCTTCCTTTGAGAATTACCTGGACGATACTTTCTATAAATCTCTCGGGATGTCCGGTTTATGTTTCAATCCATTGAAAACAACCGACAGGAATAGGATTGTTCCGACGGAGGAGGACCAGGTATTTCGCAAGCAGCTTCTGTGCGGTTATGTACATGATCCGGCTGCGGCCATGATGGGAGGAGTTTCAGGACATGCCGGTCTGTTCTCGAACGCCAATGATCTGGCAAAGCTGATGCAGATGTACCTGAACAAAGGATCATACGGGGATATTCAATATTTTAATCCCGAAACCATTGCGCTTTTTACCGCAAAACAAAGCAACGAACGCGACAACCGAAGGGGACTTGGTTTTGATAAACCCGAAATGGATCCTTCCAAGCCAGGACCTGCCTGCCAGTCTGTTTCCGAGGATAGCTACGGACATTCCGGTTTTACCGGAACCTTTGTCTGGGTTGATCCTGCCTGTCGGCTTGTATATGTTTTTCTTTCCAACCGGGTCTATCCCGATGCCAACAACAACAAACTGGTGGAGATGAACATCCGCACAAAAATCCAACAGGCGATTTATGACGGGATTGAAAACTGAATCGGGGTTATGACAAAGCAGCCAGGTTGTCTGGATGCTGTAGGCAGAAATCAGAGAACAATTTGCATTTGCTTTTACCGGATAAGCCATTCCTTGGCTTCCTCAAGGCTATCGAAAGGACGGAGTTGCATACCTGTAAATACCTGAACGATGCGCAGCAGCACTTTTTTTGGTCCCGCCGCACCCACCACCGCTTCCTTACGGGTGATTTCCCTGCTGAGTTTCGCTGCTCTTTTTAGTGCATCCAAGGTTTCACCGTATACATAACTGCCCGTTACATCCACCAGCATGAGTACATTTCGTTTACCTTCTGCCTTGGCTTTCTCGCGGAAAGCATTCGTACCTTTTATAACCTCCAGGAATTCCTCGGCTGATTTGATGTGGGTGTAATCCACAAAATAGATCTCCTTACCCTTGAAATCAATGAATCGTGCACCGTTTGGCATAACCGTAGTTTTTAGTTGATACGCAATTTGAAAGATTATGTTGCTTAATTTCGTATCTCTTTTGCCTACCCTTCCTGCCGGTGAAGTCCGCATTCCTTAGGGCCCTGATCTTCCCACCACCAGCGACCCGACCGGATATCATCACCTGGTTTTACGGCCCGTGTGCATGGCTGGCAGCCGATGCTGGGAAATCCCTTATCATGTAAAGGATTATAAGGAACGTTGTACTGGCGGATATAATCCCATACCAATTTATCGGTCCATTTATACAGCGGATTTATTTTTACCAGCCCGTGGCTTTCATCCCATTCCACCAGATTTGTCTCGAACCGTGACAGGGTTTGGTCCTTTCGGATACCGGTAATCCATGCTTCCATACCGGAGAGTGCCCTGTTGAGCGGTTCAATTTTACGAAGATGACAACAGAGTTTACGGTTCTCCAGGCTTTCATAAAACAGGTTGATACCTTTGGTATTTACCATATTTTCTATGTTTTCCCGGTCAGGAAAAAAAACATGAATAGGTATCCCGTAATGCTGGCTCGTTTTATCAATGGTATCGTAAGTTTCAGGAAATAAACGACCGGTATCCAGTGTAAATACTTTCACCGGTATCCCTGTTTTTGCCAATAGATCCATAATCACCTGGTCTTCCGCTCCCAGGCTCGTGGAAAATGCAATACGATTCGGATACCGCCGGCAAAAAAAATCAAGTACTTCGTCGGGTCCGGATGTTTTGAACCGGTCATTCCAACCGGCAATGGTTTCCTGCATACTGACTTTCTGATCGGTCATTTTTTTCATTCCTTTTATTAAACGTATCCCTTGCTTTTATCAAAACAGAACAGAGTCTTCGTTCACTCAGACGGCTATTTATACTAACATTTATTTGGATAATTTGTTAAATAAAATGGCGTATACGATCTGCATCAGGCATGAAAGTGCCGGTAAATATGCTGTATTTCTTTTGATTTATTAAGCGTATCAAGGTTTTCAATCCGTCCGCATTCGAACCACACCGAATTACTGTGTTCAAATCCTTTAATAGTATAATCTGCGGCCAGGCGAAGATAAAGGTCTGTCATGGAAAAAGCGCCCTTTTCGGTAACCAGATTAAATAAAGCAGGATCAATAACATGAAGGGTACTGAAAGCGATCGGGTGAAAATTTTCTGCGGGTCTTGACCAAAGGATTTCTCCTGTTGTATGATTAATCCAACCGCATAAATTGTATTGATCATCAAAGATAAATTCACGTGTAGACGGGCGTTGCTTCACCGCCAGCGTAACCAGAGGCTTGTTTTCCAGGTGGTATTGATAAAGATGAGCAAGGTTGAGGTTGGTAATAACATCCACGGCGGCCAGGAAAAAGGGCTTCCCGTCATCAAAGAACCAGCGGGCCTTCATCAAGCCACCACCGGTATTGAGCAATTCTTCCCGTTCATGGGAAATTTCAATTCGGATGCCAAAATTATGGTGTCCGGAAAGAAAGTCAATGATCTGTTCGGCATGATGATGCACGTTGATGATGATTTCGGTGACGCCAAAAAATTTGAAGTACTGGATGCAATGTTGTAAAAGAGGAACATCCCTTACAGGCAGCAATGCTTTTGGCAGATGCTCTGTCAGTGGCATCAGTCGTGTGCCTTTCCCGGCAGCCAGGATCATGGCTTTCATCTATCAGCTTCCTTGTCTGGTTTATTTAAATCCAGTCACCCTGGAGAATATTCTGACAGGGTTTCCTTCCGTCAAATCCAGCTATTCTATATCCTTTCGCATTCATCCCCTCCTGGTTTCCTCCAGTTCCCGGTGACGGATGACAATATTCACAGGGTATTTGTTACGGATAAATGCAGATAATTTCTCCGCTGCATACACAGAACGATGGCGACCGCCGGTGCATCCGAAATTCACCATCAGGCTTGTGAAGCCTCTCTGCTGATAAACCGATACAGCCTGATCAACAAGTGCCACCACATGTGCCATGAATTCGCTTATTTCCTCTTTGTCCTCAAGGAATTTTATCACCGGTGCATCCTTGCCGGTGAGATCTTTAAACTCCGCATATTTGCCCGGATTGGGAAGTGACCTGCAATCAAACACAAATCCCCCGCCGTT
>JAGDMB010000043.1 GCA_017860375.1 Bacteroidota bacterium
GTTGCCTGCATGTAAAACAGGTCGCTGCTGTGAACGGGTTGCCCATTGAGCGGTGTAATGCGCACGCCCATGCTTGTGGGAACAACAAGGGACCATTTGCAATCTTTTTTCAGGTGTAAAGGCATGTTAAAAAAAGTTTGAAATTGTAAAAGTTTACAGATTTACAAGTTGACAAGTTTACAGATTAAAAGCAGAAAACAATCAACTTTCAAATCGTCAAATTTTCGAATCTTCAAACCCCATGTGTCAATCTGTTAATCTGTCAATCTGTTAACATCCCGTTTCAGACCCCTCCGAATGCACTGTATCCTCCGTCGATCGGAAGAATAACTCCTGTGATGAATTCCGACAAGTCGGAAAGCAGGAACAGTGCGGCACCCACCAGGTCTTCCGGTTTCCCGTATTTGCCCATCGGAGTATTGGAAATAACCTTTATTCCGCGGGGCGTCGGGGCACCCGTTTTTTCATCGGTCAAAAGGAAACGGTTCTGGTGGGTCAGGAAAAAGCCCGGCGCAATTGCATTTACCCGTATTCCTGTTTTTGCCAGATGCACCGCCAGCCATTGTGTAAAATTATTGACTGATGCCTTGGCCGCGGAATAGGCCGGGATTTTTGTGAGCGGTCTGAAAGAGTTCATGGAAGAGATATTCAGGATCACCCCTTTCTGATGCTTCAGCATATCGTCTGCAAATACCATGCTTGGCAATAAGGTACCGGTAAAATTCAGCGCGAACACCTTTTCGAAACCCTCCATTCCCAGCCCAAAAAACGACTTGTCCAGTTCCTTCAGATCCGTAATCTGCTCAAGCTGGGTGGTGGCTTTGGGCGAATTACCGCCGGCTCCGTTGATCAGGAAATGAATCGGACCGAACTGCATGTTGATTTTCCCCCGGGCTTCCATCAGTGATTCTTTGTCAAGTACATTGGCTTTGAATCCTGCCGCTTCTGTACCGGTATTTTTTTTGACCGTTTCCGCCACTTTTGCGGCCTGCTGTTCGTCAATATCCAGAATGGCCATTTTTATACCGGCGCTTCCAAGTCCCTCCGCCAGCGCAGATCCGATCACACCGGCTCCACCCGTAATAACGCAAACCTTTCCTTTCAGATCTTCAAATGATGGAATCATTCTTTCTTTCCTCCTTGCATTCGTTTAGTATTTTTTCAATAAAGTCCTTCTTTTAGTATATCAAGCCTGTGATAGCGGTAGTTTTCGCGTGTCAGTATTTCGATAGGAAGATAGTACTCGCGGTTGATTGATTTTCGCAATATGATCAGATTGAAGAGGGCCCTGATGCCCATATAACCCTGATCGAAAGGCTTCTGGCTGATCAGAAAATCCACCGTGCCGTCCTCGAGGAATTCGATGTTCTCATTGATCAGGTCATAGCCGATCAGCCGAAGCGATTTATTCTTTTTATACTTAAGAAAACGGGCTACTTTAAATACCCTTGAATTGGTCACAAACACCCCGTCGAGGTTCTTATGGCTGATAAAAATCCGTGAAAGGGAATCATTCACTTCTGCCTCCCCCGTATCTTCAATATCGTAAACATACACGTTTGCACGCCCCGTAAATCGGGTATAAAAATATTCCTCAAAGCCTTTCTGACGGCTCATGATATGTTTATGATTGTTCAGTGCCCGCGCGAGGTTGATCACACAGTAGGAGGAATCCGCAGGCATGCCATAAGTAAGCAGTTTAGCCGCGAGGTATCCGCTCTGGAAGGAATCCTGACCCACAAAACCATAATCATTGAGCCCGTCGATCGTCGAATTGATAAATATGTACGGTATTCCCAGGTTCTTGCATACGGTTACCAGCTTTATGGATTCCTCATAATAAACCGGGGCCATAAGAATGCCGTCTGGTTTGCTGTCTATCAGAAGTTTGATTTTCCGGCTGAAGGAAGAACGGTCAAACTGGTTAAACAGAAATTCTTCGGCTACCACATTGTAGAAATCAATTTCACTGATGGCCTTATGAACTCCTTCCAGCGGTGTGTGCCAGAATGAGCTATCGGGATTTGACCGCGGGAATAGCACGCCGAAACGGCATCGTTTTTTTGATGCCAGACGTCGCGCCAGAATATCCGGCTGATAATTCATATCGCTGATGATACTCATGATCTTCTGCCGCGTGCTATCCGACACCTCGCCGCGGTTGTGCAGCACACGGTCAACCGTACCGATGGATATACCGGCCAGTTTTGCGATATCAATAATCCGTATTTTCCCCGGGTTATGAATCGGTTCCCGTGTTATTTTCTTGCTGGTTTTCAATAGTTTAATACCTAATCGTGTACGTACACGAACGAAACGGTACAAAGGTAGGAATTATTTTCAGTAAAATGGATAAATTTTTTGTATTTTCGTGTTCGTACACGGAATGAATCATTAATAATATAACAACATGAAACTGGGAAAATATTCAATGGGTATCGGGGATCGTTTCGGATTCCAGGGAAATTATCAGTTGCAGGCATTTGAAAAAGCACTTGCAGAGGGGATTGAGATCACTCCTGTATGGAATAAATCCAACCGTGAACATATCCTCGTGCACACCGTTCCGGAGGATGTCCGAAGGGAAGCGGACGAAGCCACGGCCAGGCGAAATTGGCAGAGGGATTATTTTGTGGATGCCGATCATATCAACAATTCGAATGTGGAGAAATTTATCGGGGCATCCGATTTTTTCACCCTTGACGTGGCGGATTTCATTGGAAAGGCGGTACCGGAAAAGGATAGCACCGCTTTTGTTTCGTCTTTTAAGAAGTATGCTGGTCAGCTTTCCGTTCCGGGAATACCACGTCCCTTTGAGATTTCTGAAAAAACACTGCACGAGATCGCCGGCAAATATCTTTTTGCCATACAGGAAGCCGGCGCCATATACCAAACCATTGAAAACAAAAAAGGAAGCGATTCCTTTGTTGCAGAGGTATCGATGGACGAAGTGGCGGATCCGCAGACCCCCATAGAGCTTTTCTTCATCATGGGAGCCCTGTCCATGGAAAAAGTCAGATTTTCCACGATCGCACCCAAATTTACCGGCAGGTTCAATAAGGGTGTGGATTATGCAGGCGATATCAAAGCTTTTGCCAGAGATTTCGAGGAAGATATCCTGGTAATCGATTTTGCCACTAAAGAGTTTGATCTTAGCCCCGGATTAAAGCTGAGCGTCCACTCCGGCAGTGATAAATTCAGCATCTATCCTGAAATGGCCAGGATCATACGCAAACACGACAAAGGAATTCATTTGAAAACCGCAGGCACCACCTGGCTTGAAGAGGTTACGGGATTGGCCATGGCGGGCGGTGAAGCACTCGTCCTTGCCAAAGGTATTTATGCCCGGGCATATGAACGGCGCGAGGATCTCTGCGCTCCCTACGCTTCGGTAATTGATATTCATGCGGACAGACTGCCCGGTCCCGCAACAGTAGCCGGATGGAGCGGCGAAAAATTTGCCAATTCACTGCGGCATATACCCGGACATCCCGATTTCAATCCCGATCTGCGCCAGCTGATCCATGTGGGATATAAGATTGCGGCCGAATATGGCGATGTGTACCGGAATGCGGTCAAATCCAATGCCGACCTGGTGGGGAAACAGGTGTACGAGAATTTGTTCGAAAGGCATATCCGACGAATATTTCTGTAAGAACGGAAGAAAAGGAATCGAAGCGCTGGTTTTCTGTTTTTTTAATCAATAAATTCATTAATTTTAGTATGGATTATCCTGTCAACAGAAAAATACGATATTCATTTGCCCTTATTTGTGAAAATCCCTGATTGAATACGAAAATTTTGATCAGAAAATACATTCAAAATTATTTCATCCTAAAATCAATGAATATGAAAAAAGAACTGATCGCTTTATTTTTCCTTCTTTTTTGTGCATTTGCGAATGCACAATTGAGTCTGCCCGTTTATTTCGAAGAGCCGGAGGAGGATACGAACTGGACTCAATTTGCAAATGGCGGTGAGGCTCCGGAGAATTTTATTCTGGCGGAAAACCCGGATAAGTCTGGCATTAATCCATCGGATAACTGTATCCAGTTTACCGTAGCCGAAAATGCCGATCCATGGGCCGGAGCGTATTCCGATGCGTATGGTGAGATTGAATTAACCGGAGATAATTACATTTTGCAAATGATGGTTTACAAGGACGTAATCAGTAATTGTTATTTAAAACTTGAAGCAGGCGCGGACGTTTTTGAGGTAATTACTCCCAATACGGAGACCGGGGTATGGGAATTGCTTTCCTTTGACTTTACAGAGAAAATTGGCAATATCTATACACGGCTGGTATTTTTCCCTGACTTCCCTGCAAGCAGAACTGCAGGTTCCCTGTCCTATATTGACAATATCGGGTTCGAGGGGACCTTTGATTTTGGCACATCACTGAAAGAAAACAGCCGTATTGCGCTTACCATTTATCCCAATCCGGCTCAGGAAAGGATTGCGGTAAAATGCGAAGGAATAAACCGGATAGCCATTACAAACCTGATAGGACAGACCGTTAAATCCTTTCAATTTCAGAAATCGGATCATCCCATACTGGATATATCGGATCTTAGCAGGGGTATTTACTTTCTTACCGTCGAATCAGAAGCAGGAACCGCAAGTTCCAAGTTTGCCAAGGAATAGTGCCTGTATTATTCCGCGGATGACCTTGTTTTAAAATCGGGTTAAACAAAAAGGAAGCGGTCTCAAAGGTTCCCCAACGGGAATTCTGAGACCGCTTTCTTAATTATGGGTATGGATACCGGTCAGGGCAATACCGAGAAGACATACGCATCAACCTGATGATAGGTTTCACCGGGCCGGAGGACAGGAGATGCAAACTGCGGCTTGTTCGGGGAATCCGGAAAATACTGGGGTTCAAGACAAAGTGCGGAGCGATAGGAATGAACCCTGCCTCCCTTGCCGGTAAAAGTGCCATCGAGGAAATTACCGCAATAGAACTGAATGCCGGGCTTGGTGGTCAGGACTTCCAGCACACGGCCGGAAAGGCTGTCAACAACCTGAGCAGCAGGTACAAGGGCTCCGTTATTGTTCAGGGCAAAATTATGATCGTAGCCTTTCCCGAACAGGAGTTGCTGATCGGTATCTTCAATTCTGGAGCCGATCCGGGTAAGGGTTCTGAAATCGAAGGGCGTTCCTTCCACCGCGGCCAGCAAGCCTGTCGGGATCAGCGTACTGTCGACCGGTGTAATGGAATCGGCCGGGATCTTAAGATACTGATTGAGAATGGTAGGGGAAGATCCGGCGGAAAGATCAAAATAGGCATGGTTGGTCAGGTTCACTATGGTAGGTGCATCGGTTTGAGCCCAGTACTCAATATTCAGTTCATTCTCCGTATTGCTGAGTGAATAGACTACTTTTACCGTAAGGGTTCCCGGATATCCTTCTTCGCCGTTTACACTCGTGTAGGATAACTCAAGTCCAATCCGGGCCGAATCCTGCACTTCTTTTACGTCCCAGATCTTTCTGTCAAATCCCGCCACACCGCCATGCAGGTGATTGGGTGCGTTGTTGCAGGCCAGTGCATAGGGTTTGCCATCGAGGACAAACTGTCCTTTGGCAATGCGGTTGGCATACCGGCCTACCAGGCTGCCCTGATAGGAATTATCGGCCACATACCCGGCAACACTGTCATAGCCAAGCACGATATCCCCCATGACGCCTTTTTTATCGGGAACCTTAATGGAAGTGATCCTGCCGCCATAATTGGTGATGGAAACAGACACCCCGTTTGTATTGGTGAGTGTGTACATAGTGGTCTCGGTGCCATCAGCCAGCGTGCCGAAAGCTTTCTTTTCAATACCGGAGTTAACCGGAGCCTGTTGTTTGCAGCTTGCCAAAACCACCAGCATGGTGATCAGAAATAATCGAGCAATTTTCATACTTTTTATGTTTAGATTTAAAATGGAAGGCTGCAAATTTATGATTATTATCTTTAATGGTGGTACCGCAGGGATTGATTTTTTTATTCATTTACCCGAATTTTCTTTATATTTATACCCGTAACCCATTCCTTCTTTTGCAAGCCAAACGATCCTTTTTCCCTGCATTATCAAGGGAAAGGGTTCGGAAGCGGCCAAAGGATACGGGCCATTCCTGCCGGATGATTCAAACCTATGGCTGCAGCAGCAAAGATACCGGTAAGCCTTGACGGACTAAAGACAGGAGATATCTGTCTTTTTGAATCGCTTTTCAGGGAATATTACAGGCCTTTGGTTGTGTATGCAATGAAATATGTCAGGGATACGGATGCTGCCAAGGAGATCGTTCAGGAGTTTTTTGTCCGTCTTTATGAAAAAAGGAGTTCACTGGCTATTGATACTTCCCTGAAATCCTATTTTTACCGGTCAGTTTATAACAGCTGCATCAATTACATATCCCACATGGAGATGCGAAACCGGCATATCAAAAACCTGGCCATGCAATCCGAAAATGAGTTTTCCGACAACCAGGTTGCATTGATCGAGCTGCAGAACCGCATCTACAAATCGGTTGAGGATATGCCCGTCCAGTGCAGGCGGATCTTTAAACTAAACCGGTTTGAAGGACTCCGGAATGAACAGATCGCAGAAAAACTGGGGATCTCGAAAAGAACCGTCGAAACGCAGATAAGCAAGGCATTGAGGATCCTCAGAAAAAAACTGGCCGATTACTTTCCCGGGGGTGTGCAAAAATATTAATAACTTAAACGATTGATTATCATTAATTTATTTTAAATTTGCCGATCATGCCGTATTCCCGATATAAGTGCATTGGTATCATTGAATGTCTTACTAATAGCTTCAGCGATTTTTGTTATGAATTTTAAACGCGTGTCACGAACTCTTGATCCATCCGCCCGTAAGGAAGACAAGGAAAAGCTTTCCCGGTGGTCCGGCGTGAATGCTTCACGAAGGGACGAACTGGATACGATTACCTCCCTTTGGGAGGAATCCCGGCAATGCGTCCTGTTTGAAGGGATTGACACGGAAGCAGACTGGGGCAAGGTACGGCAGAAGTTGGGCACGCCGCTTGAAACCCGGCATAAAGTTATCCCTTTCCGGAAATACCTGATCCGGATCGCTGCTGCGGTCTTGTTTGCTGCAGGGCTTTCGCTCGCTTTGGTCATGATATTGCGGCACGACGGCAAAAATCCCTCCTATTACCTTTCCTTTGAATCGCTTGGACAGGTGAAATCGGTACAGTTGCCGGATGGTTCGGTAGTCACCCTGAATAAAAATTCTTCCCTCTGGCACAACCGTGATTTCAATCGTGAATCAAGGGATATCATCCTGCAGGGAGAAGCCTATTTTGAAGTGGAACATAATCCACAGCTCCCCTTCAGGGTATTTACAGGCAATTCGTTGGTGGAAGTTACCGGAACCCGTTTTTCAATTTGTGAAGACACCTCCTTCGTGCGTGTATTGGTTCTTTCCGGGAGTGTTTCTTTTCAGCTGGCCGATAATCCCAAAATTGCCACCACCGTATCAAAAGATGAAAGCGGTTATATTTTCCGCGATAATACACTTGAAAAACAACAGCAGGTTAATATCAATAATATTTCCTGGAAAACCGGGCAGCTTGTATTTCATAAAACCCCCGTCGTTTATGCCCTGCAGGATATAGCCCATCATTTCAACAAGGAGCTTTCCGTGGAGGCCAGCCTGAATGACAGCCTGACCGCTCAATTTACCGAGCAATCGCTGGAAGACATCCTGGAAGAACTGCAGTTGATTACTTCCCTGTCTATTCATCAAACCGATAACGTAATCGTTGTGAAACCGTAAGGATTTTTGTAATTTTCGAATTATGAAATCCTGCGGTCTGATAACGTGTTTTCTGTTCCTTGTTGCCTTTCTGTGCTGCATACCCGTGGAAGCGCAGAAATCCAGCCTTGATAAGGAAATCAAACTATCCGCTGCGGCAGGCACGATTGAGAGTTTTCTTGACGAGATCAGCAGGCAGGGTAAAGTGGAATTCTCCTATACGTCAAAAGTCCCCGTATACCGGAGCGTCACCCTTTCCAGGCAAAAGCAGTCCATACGTTCGCATTTAACGGACATTCTTTGCCGCGACAGCATTAAGTTCATCGAAAGGAACAATAAAATATTGCTGGTGGCGGAGGGCCCGAGGCAAACGGTCAGGATCAATCCGCCGTTGAAATCTGTTCAGGGGATTGTACTGGATAAGAAAACAAGAAATCCCCTGCCCTATGCCAATGTGTTCATCGTCAACCGAAGCACAGGCACCGTTGCAAACACTTCCGGTGCCTTTATGCTGAAACTGACGGATGCTTCGCCGGACGATACCCTTGGCATTTCTCATATCGGGTATAGTCTGTACCGCATTCCATTGGTTGACATTGACACAGGCTACCTCACCATCCGGCTTTCCACCGATCAGGTGCAGATCGATGAAATTGTCGTGCGGCCCTATGACCCGATCTATATCATCACGAAGGCCATGGAAAGCGTTCCGGATAATTATGAGCATATTCCTTCCGTACTGACGGCTTTTTTCCGCGAATCCACCAAACAAAATGACGACAATATTTCCCTTTCGGAAGCGATTATTTACATCTACAAGGAATCCTATACCTCCCACCGGCCCGATCAGGTGAAGATTTACAAGGGGAGGAAGGGCAACAACATAGCCGGCAAGGAAAACATTGACTTCATCGTGCAGGGAGGATTGTATAATAACCTCCAGCTGGACATCGTAAAAAACGGTATCACTTTCCTCGACAAGGATTATTTTCATCTGTACAACTATGCAATCGAAAAAATAATCTATCACCAGGAAAGGCCAACATACGTGATCCGGTTTAATCAGCGCGAAGGAGTGAATTATCCCTGTTACAAAGGAAAATTGTATATCGATGTGGAAAGCCTGGCCATTATCGGAGCGGATTTTGAGCTTAGCCAGGAAGGGATGGATTATGCTGCCGGGCTGTATGTTAAAAAGTCTCCCCGGAAACTGCGCGTAAAACCTGTCAGTGCCACTTACCAGGTATATTACAGGCAGATTAACAACCGGTGGAACCTGAGCAATGTAAGAAGCGATATCAGCATACGGGTAAAACACAAAAAGGACAAATTACAGGACAAGCTCAACTATATGTTTGAATCCATCTCGGAATTTGTTGTCACCGGTATCGACAGCTCCAACATCGACCGTTTTAAATTCGATGAAGTATCGCGGCCGAGGGATATCCTGGTGGAGCAAATTAAGGAAACCGATGAATCCTTCTGGGGTGATGAGAACATCATCGTCCCCGAGGAACCGATTGAAAAAACCATTTTAAAACTGTGGAAAAAAGAAAGCATACAATTTGACCAGCGGTTTGCGATCCGTAAAATAAACGATACCATTCCGCCCCTAATCAACAATGAAGAAAGGTAAGTGATTTATGTTCACAAAAAGCAACTTCGCTATCCGCAAATGCAGGCTCCTTGCAGGTTCACTGGTCCTGCTGGTCCTGTTGGCCGCTTCGGACAGGAACACCTTTCCGGATAAGCCTGCGGATAAAATTGACTGGTACAACAAGTTTTTCCCGATGGAGAAAGTATTTCTGCATACGGATAAAATGATCTATAAGGCAGGCGAAACGGTATGGTTTAAGGGATATATCACTTCCCGCACCGGGGAACGGCTGCCCCTATACAGCAACGACCTTTACATCAAACTTCTTGATCAGCAAAGCGGCGAACTTATTTACCGCCGTTACCCCATTGCGAATAATACGGTTTCGGGTTTTATGGTATTACCCCGGTCGACGATGGAAGGCAAGTATTATCTGCTGGCCTATACCAGCTGGATGAAGAATAACGATCCCGGCTGTATTTTCAGCAAAGAGCTGGTGGTGGTAAAGAACAACAAAAGAAGAATACTGGCGGATTTCTGGCTTATTAACGGAGAAACCTGCCTTACGGATTCCCTGGCTGCCGTCCTTATGATCCGAAACCAAACCGGCGAACCGGTCGCAGATGCAGACGTATCGTATTCCATACAGGAGATAGACCGGAACCTGAAGCAGGGGAGTACGGTATCGGATCCAATGGGCATCGCGCTGATCAGGGATATAATACCCGCTCGCAGGATGGACGGTGCCTGCTTTATAAAAGTCAATATCAGCAGTAACCAGGGAAACGGCAGGTACGCATTTCCCCTGCCTGTACCATCAGGCGATATCCGTATCTCCTTCCATACAAACCACGGGTACCTGCTGAAAGACCAATCAAACAGGGTTGATTTTAAAGCCGTCAGTCGGTTTGGAATGCCTGTTTGCTGCGAGGGAGAGATCATTAACCAGGCCGGGAAGGCCATAATGCTCTTTAAAACCGGGATCAGCGGAATGGGATCCTTGTCTTTCCTGCCACTGGATGATGTTTACAGGGCAAGGATAATCACCCCGCCGCAAGACAGCCTGTTCCTGCTCCCCCCGGTGAGGGATTCGGGTATTTATATTGATTTCCAGGGGATAAAAGACAAAACCATGGGCTTTACGGTGAATATTGAACCTCAGGGCTCTGTAGTCCGGACAACCTGGATAGCCACCGTCTCGCATAAAAAATACTGGACGTCTGAAATTGAGATTTCCCGCAATACCCTGATCCAGATTCCGCTGCCCGAGGATGCCGAAGGTCTTGTGCAGGTCTCCGTTTTCGATACAAAACCGGAACCTCTGTATGAGTACGTGGTTATGGACAAAAACAGGAACAAGCCCCTGAAAGTATTAACCGATAAAAAGGCTTACGGCAAACGCGAACAGGTAACCGTTGAAATTATTTCCCCGGACAGGAGTGCCGTTAAAGGAAATATGGACCTTTCGGTATCGGTTTCACAAAGAATTCATGCCGAGAACCGGTATAACAAAAACATCGATGAGGTCCTAACCTGGGAAAACAGATTCCCGACCCTTCCCTACCTTTCGGGAACAGTCGATACTGTAGCCTATCTTCAGGCAGAAAAGCCCTTTCCTGTGAACTGGGAAAAAATAAACCGCCATCTTGACGCGGATCAGGAAAGGTATTATAACCGTGATGGTATTACGGGAATTGTGTACGACAAAAGAAAGATCCCGGTGGGATATGCCAAGGTAAAAGCCATCAATATCGCAAACTGGAAATCCTATGAAACGCAATGTGACGAATCGGGTGTCTTCAGGGTGTTGTTCGGTTCCGATATTATTGATTTCAATTACTTAAATATCAATGCTTTTGATGCTTCAGGAAAAGAGACATTATGGCCCAGCATAGACCAGGATTTTTCAAACGCCGTCAGCAACAGGATCCTGGTTTCTGAGCAGGATATGGTCCGGCAAAAGGTTGCGGATTTGTGCAAATACCCTTTATCTGAGCTGATCGAGTCATTCCAGTACCCGGAAAAAAAGAAGAAAAGTCCTGAGCGGGAAACAAAGAAAATATCGAGTCCGAGGCAATATGTCAATTATGCCGGGGTGCTGGATATCATCATGGACCTGAAGCCGCTGGATGTCATCAACGATCAGATATTCTTCAAAAACATACAATATACCTACACCAGCCAGCCCGGTGCTCTCATCTATATTGACGGGGTGCCGCAGGGAACCCATATCAGTGTGATCAACAACCTGACACCCCCGGATATTGTCTACATCAATATTCTTACCACGCCGGCAGAAATCAAACGGTACACTCCTGTGAATTATCCGGCCGTGATTGAAATAATCACCGTCCGCGGAATTGCCCAGAACAGAATGCTTCCGGGCCTGTCGGGACTGGATATCCTGGAACTGAATCAGAAATTTCAAACTCCCGATTACGGGAACAAGGGGCAAACAAAACACGATCTCCGTACCACCCTGTACTGGAATCCCGATCTT
>JAGDMB010000261.1 GCA_017860375.1 Bacteroidota bacterium
GATCCTTCAGGCCACCCGTACCCGGGTTTCGAAGACCGAATATATTGCCTGTCCCTCCTGCGGAAGGACCCATTTCAACCTCATGGAGACCCTGGCGGCAATAAAATCAAGGACTTCCCATCTGAAGGGGTTAAAGATAGGTGTGATGGGCTGTATCGTAAACGGACCGGGTGAGATGGCCGACGCCGATTACGGATATGTCGGTTCGGGCATGGGAAAGATAACGTTATACAAGGGCAGGGAAGTGGTGAAACGAAACATTCCCCAGGCGTCAGCACTGGATGAGCTGATACGGGTAATAAAAGAGAACGGCGACTGGCAGGAATAGGAAGGGGAAGTTTATTTAAATAGTACCGAAGCAATTTCCTTTGTTTCAATGGTCTGTTCCGCAGGTTTACCCGTAAGCGGATTAAGGATCTGCACCTTGATCTGGTTAAACAATTCACCGGAACCGTAACACGACATAACCAGTTCGGCTTCTTCCAGGGTGGCTTTAATCCCGTCTTTGCGAACCACGGTAATCAGGCCTTTCTGGTTACCAGCGGCGCGCATGGGAGGGTCGGTAAATCCTTCCAGGATCAGCTGGCTGATATCGCTAAAATTGCTTATCTCGGTGGGACTCTGGCTGTATTTGCCCTTGACATGGGTATAGGTTTCCGCCATCGGATTGGATTCGCAGGCCAGTTTCCCAAAATGATAGATCTCAATTCGGCTTCCGTCTTTCAGGGTAACCGTTGCAGGCACATTCTTTTGCCCGCTCGCAACAAAAGAAAACAGCGAAAGGACAAGCAACGCGAGAAATGGCTTTTTCATAACTAAAGGGATTTCAATTACAACCGGAAAGGTAGTGATTTTTTTGGGGAATGAAAAGATTTCCCTTTTGCCCTTTCCTTTGCTCAGCAAAAAATATCCGTCAGTGTTACCGGTGGCGCCAGGTGAACGGTTTTTAATCCAAGCTCCGCGGCGGTTGCAACATTTTCCGGATTATCGTCGATGAAGAGGGTTTCGGCAGGTTCAAGACGGCTGTCCTGCAGCACAAATTCATAGATGTTCCGGTCGGGTTTCCGCATACCAAGCTGGTGGGAATAGTATATTTTCTCAAAAAGAGGTTCGAAACCATTCCGGCCGTAAAGCTTTGAAAGCTTTTGTGCATACCACGAAACGTGCAGGCTGTTGGTATTGCTCAGCAGGAAGGTGCGGTACGACTTTTTCACCTCGTTGAGGATGGTCCACCTTTCGGCAGGCAGGTCACCCAGAATGGAATTCCAGGCATCCAGGATTTGCAGGTCGGTGACATCCCGGTTAAGATGGTTACGCAGGATTTTCAGGAATTCCACGTCCTTTATTTTTCCTGTTTCGAAGCGGAGGAAGAAATTCTGATCCGCATCATGCGCAAATGCTTTGTCAAACTGATGAAAACCCAGGTTTTTGAATGCGAGGATGACGGAATCTATATGCAGGTCGGTGATCACGCCGCCCCAGTCAAAAATTATGTTCTTAACTTCGGAAATATTAACATTTAACCCTTCGGATAATTTCATTATTTTTAGGTTTCGTAATACAAAAAAAGCAATTTCCCGTCAGAAAATGAAAGCAGGGGGCAGGCATTTTGAAACCATCTGGTTAAAACCCGGTGATCCGTCAGTAGTTCAGGTCATTGATCAGCGGTTTCTGCCCTTTGATTTTGTCATCGAGGACCTTACAAATGAAGAAGAGGTTTTCACGGCCATCCGTGACATGCATATACGGGGCGCTCCCCTGATCGGCGCTGCGGCTGCTTTTGGCATATACCTGGCCCAGCTGAATTCCGGGAAGCATACCTCACCCGATGCATTCCTGCAACAAACAGCAAGGCGGTTAAAGTCGGCACGTCCGACGGCGGTAAATCTTTCTTTTTGCGTCGACCGCATGATAATGGCAATTGCTGAAGGGTCCGGCCGAAGGGAGAAGAACGAACGGGCTCTTGAAACGGTGCTGGAAATCGTGGATGAGGAAAGAGAAAACAGCAAAAAGATCGGTGAACAGGGGGTTTCGCTGATCGAAGCAGCGAGCCGCCGGAAAACGGGAGAACCCGTGAATATCCTTACCCATTGCAATGCCGGATGGCTGGCCTGTATCGATTATGGAACGGCAACGGCTCCCATATACAAAGCACATGAGATGGGCATTCCGGTGCATGTATGGGTGGACGAAACGAGGCCCCGCAACCAGGGATCACGGCTGACGGCCTGGGAGATGGCGGAGAACGGGGTTCCTTATACGCTGATCGCCGATAATACCGGCGGACACCTTATGCAGAAAGGCCTCGTCGACATGGTGCTGGTAGGCAGTGACCGCACCACCATCCGCGGGGATGTGGCCAACAAGATCGGCACCTACCTGAAAGCACTGGCAGCCCATGATAACGGTGTACCTTTTTACGCGGCCATGCCTTCATCGAGTATTGACTGGTCGGTTGAAGACGGACTGTCGGAAATTCCCATTGAGGAGAGGGGAGGGGATGAACTTCTCTACCTGGAAACCTATACCGGCGGTAAATGGGTGAGAACTCCCGTTGCCCGCAGCGACACGCCGGTATACAATGCCGGATTTGATATAACACCGGCCCGACTGGTGACTGCATTAATTACAGAAAGAGGGATATGCAAAGCCGAAAAAAGCGCTATTTTTGATCTGTTTCATGATAAAAATACCAAACTGCTATGATAAAGGTTGGAATCATCGGAGGAACCGGACTGGAGTATCCGAATTACCTTGGCAAGGTAAAGAAAATCACGGCTGAGACGCCTTTCGGGAAACCAAGTTCCCCTTTGTACACCGGAACGGTGAACGGTGTGGAGGTGTTTCACCTGGCGCGGCACGGGGACGATCATTCCATCCCTTCGACCCGGGTCAATTACCGGGCCAATGTGTACGCGCTGAAAGAAATGGGATGTTCCGGCATCCTGGCCACTTCCACATGCGGCAGCCTGCAGGAGGAGATCTGTCCCGGTGAATTCATCGTGCTGGACCAGTTCATTGACTTAACGAAAAGCATGCACGCCAGCGTTTTTGAAAAATACAAACCGGGTGAGGTCCGGTATATACCCATGGCGGAACCCTTTTCAGAAGACCTGCGCGACTTTCTCGTGGAGGGGGCCATCATAAGCGGTTTCACCCTTCATACCAAAGGCACCGTGATAAGCATTGAAGGGCCGCGGTTTTCGACCCGCGCCGAATCCAATCTTTACCGTTCCTGGAAAGCCGATGTGATCAACATGACCACGGCACCTGAGGTGATCGCTGCCAATGAGCTTTCTATCCCGTATGCCTCCATCGCCATTTGCACGGAATATGATTCCTGGCGGACCGATACCGTTTCACCAGCTCCCTCCGAAGTGATGCAAATCATCACCGGAAACAAGGACAGGCTGATCGAGGTGCTGAACCAGGCGCTGAAAAAACTTAAGGGTGAAAAGGAATAGCGGGCAGACTTTTTCACAGGAACAAAAAAATTCCAACATTAACCTAAACTGGCGCAAGCATCCGCTTGTACCTGATCTGCCCCAGCACTGGCGCAAGCATCCGCTTGTGCCTGATCTGCCCCAACACTGTCGCAAGCATCCGCTTACGCCTGACATTAAACCATCCAGTAAGATAGTTATTTGCACTTTTTCCCGGATTTTCCTAAAGATGTAGAAAATGCGCTTTTAGGGTAAAAGTGAACCAATTCATTTTCATCAAAATAAACTGAAAATCATTGACTTTCGGGTAGTGATTATTGTATATTTCGCAGTTCTTGCAACAATCAATTGCGTTATTCTGCAATCCGGGTTTTAGCTTTAAACAGCTATCGCATTGTATTACAGTCAATAATATTTCAGTCAGTTAATCAGGTTTTTCAGAATTAGTTCTTTATTCCTAAAATTAAAAAACCTAAACATGAAACCAATCAAAATCCTCAAATCAGCAGCTGTTATCAATTTATGTCTGATTTTTGCAGTCAGTTCCCTATACGGGCAACAGCCAAGAGATTATACTTTCCATTTGACTACTTCAACTACTGAAAGTCCGGCCGTCATCTCATTTAAATGGGAACCCATGTCGGGTACTCCAAAAATCTATATTTGGCGGAAAAGCAAGAATACAACAAACTGGGGTGTTAAAATTGCCTCACTTCCAGCCGACACTAACGGATATACAGACAAAAATGTAGAAACAGGTGTTGAATATGAATATAAAATAATAAAAAATGAAGACTCAAGACCAATAATAACTTATGTAAATACTGGAATAAAATGCAAAGAAGTTGAATACCGGGGTAAGGTTATACTGTTAATCGACAGCACATTTGTCAACGATTTGAAGGTCGAATTGAACCAATATGAAACTGACCTTATAGGGGATGGTTGGGAT
>JAGDMB010000262.1 GCA_017860375.1 Bacteroidota bacterium
ATGTATACAGGCATCGTTATTACTTCGTTTGCCAATGGTTTTTTGATAAAAAAATTCAAAGTAGCGCATTTATACAGTTTCGGTATTCTGCTCAGTGGCTTATCTATGGTTGGAATGATGTTTATGGAAAACCTTTCAGTATTGGGGTTGCTTATAGCCGGTATATTATTGGGCGCAGCATCGGGCTTTTTCTGGACCAACCGCTATCTGATGGCACTCAATACCACAACGGATGAAAACCGGAACTATTTTTTCGGACTTGAATCCTTTTTCTTCACCCTTTCATCCATCGGGGTTCCCTTATGCATCGGTGCGCTGCTTGCCTCTATTGATGGGGTGCAACTATTTGGTTTGGTCTTTGATGTAAATATGGGGTATCGAATTGTTACCGTAATAGTATTAGCAATAACAGTATTGGCCTGCTTTTCGCTCGCACGGGGCAATTATGCAAATCCGTTGCAAAAGGACTTTTTATTTTTCCGGTTCGACCGGTTATGGTATAAGCAACTTCTGCTCGCGGGTTTGAAAGGGTTGGTCCAGGGGTTCCTGGTAACTGCGCCGGCAATGCTGGTGATGCGGTATGTAGGGAAGGAAGGTTCACTGGGACTGATACAGGGAATCAGTGGCGGGCTGACAGCCGTTATTCTATACCTTCTCGGACGGTTTTCAAAACCGAAACATCGCATTATGGTCTTTGGGGCAGGCATTTCTATTTTCCTGATCGGTACCATTACGAATGGAATTGCATTATCCGCTTTCGGTGTAATTATTTTCATATTGTGCAAGGTGTTCTTCCAGCCCCTCCATGATCTTGCCTATTTTCCTATTTTGATGAGGGTAATCGATGTGGTGTCAAAAAAAGAACATCGCAACCAGTATGCCTATATCCTCAACCACGAGTTCGGCCTTTACACCGGCAGGATATTGGGTCTTGGCCTTTTTATCTTCCTGGCCTATTCCGTATCGGAAATTTTTGCACTGAGGTATGCACTCATCATAGTGGCCTCCCTGCAAATGCTTTCCATCCCGTTGGCTAAAAACATTATGAAGAATTCTTATCTCCCGGCAGATGAAAAAATTTGAGCTGACAGTTCTTGCATTCATTGCCACTCTTGGCTTAACAACCTGTTCTTCGCAACGGGGTGGTCCGATAATTAGCACGCCAATCCCCAGGATCGAACAAATGCCCAATATGCCTGAACCTTATTTTATTATTGACTGGGGTAAAAAGGCATTGGCCTTTGACAGTCTGGTGTATGACTTCAACAGCACGGAACCATACGGCCCACTTATCTGGCTCGACAGTTCGCGACGGAATATTAATCAGGTGACGTATGGCTTATATACCGTTGTAGGGGATGTCAGACAAGGTCCAAACCGGAACAACGGTGAATTCCACGAAGCGCTGACCTCGCTCAATGCCCTTCTGGGTGCGGGGCTCATGGGAATTGATAAAACAAATCAACACGGGTACAACTTTGTTAAAATGGACCAGAACTATTTTAACCGTGATACAAAATGGGATATTATAATGAACAATACCACTCCGGAAGTTGCTAAGTTGGGCGGTGGCTACGGACGCGATTGGTGGTATGATGTGTATCCGAATCTTCTTTTTTATGGTGTTTCTGCACTTTTTCCTGACGTCGAAAATACCGGGGCCATTCAGAAAAGTATAGCCGAAAAGTTTTTTAAGGCTGATTCTGTTTTAAAGGGTAATTATGACTATTCCTATTTTGATTATGCCCAAATGAAGGGCATGCGCAACGATATCCCTTTGCAACAGGATGCTGCCGGAGGCCATGCCTATGTTTTACTCTCCGCCTTTCAGAAGTTCGGCGACAAGCGATACCTGGCCGGTGCAAAAAGTGCCACCGAAGCTTTGCTCAGCCAGAAAGAAAGCCGGTTTTACGAAATACTCCTGCCTTTTGGCGCCTATACCGCCGCCCGCCTGAACGCTGAATACGGTACAAAATACGATGTTGCAAAAATCCTTAACTGGACTTTTGACGGATGCCAGTCGCAGCAAGGACGATATTCATGGGGAGTGATTGCGGAGCGATGGGGGATTTACGATGTGTACGGACTGCAGGGTAGTATAGCCGATGGTGGCGGATATGCTTTCCTGATGAATTCAGTGGCTATGGCATGGCCACTGGTCCCTATGGTAAAATACGAACCGCAATATGCCCGGGCTGTCGGTAAATATATGCTGAATGCTGTAAATGCTTCCCGTCTTTTCTATCCCGACGGGATTGATGAAAAACATCAGTGGTTGCCCGGGTTAAAGGATATGACCCATGGCATTATTGCCTACGAAGGTTTGCGGAAAGCCGATGATTATAAAAAGGAATCCCTCATAGGTGTTGTCCCTGTAGCCATAGGCGATGGCCCAAAATGGGCACCGGGTCAACCCGAATCTTCCATGTTCAGTTTGTACAGCACCTCTGTTGTAGGTATTTATGGTGCTATTGTTGACACGACCAATGTTGAAGGGATTCTTTCGCTTGACTGCAATGCAACCGATTTTTACGGGAATAACAGTTTCCCTGTATACCTCTATTATAACCCGTTTTCAGATACCCGGAGTGTCAATTTCAGCACGGAAAAACGGGTCGATCTTTTCGATATTCTTTCAAAAAAATACCTGGCAAAAGATGTGTCTACCCTTGCCAAAATAGATATTCCGGCCGACAATGCATTGGTGGTTGTGGTTTTGCCTGCAGGTACCCGGTTGGAAAAAAACAGAAACAAAATAAAGGCAAATGGAATTGTAATTGCCTTTCAATAATATCTCAATTGCCTGTATTTACTTGAATTGATCCTTACACCATTATGTCCATAGAACCATAACAACACAAACGCATTAACAAACTACTCCAGATGAAACGACTTATATTCTTTATTATGCTGTTGTTCCCGGCATATATGCTGTGGGCACAGCAAACCGTCGAAGGAATTGTCACCGATGCGACCACAAACGAAACGCTGATTGGTGTGACAATCCTTATTAAAAGCACCACGGTGGGCACAATAACCGACATGGATGGACATTACAGTCTGACGTCCGACCAGTTAAATGCCGCATCGGTATTGGTCTATTCCTACGTAGGGTATACTTCTGTTGAAGAAACGGTTTCCGACCGTACCCTGATAAATGTTAAACTCGAACAGGCTGTTACACAGCTGGACGAACTGGTGGTTGTCGGATATGGCTCAATGAAAAAGCGCAATGTACTGGGTGCCGTCACCAAGGTGAGCAGTAAAGAGCTTACCAGGTTGCCTGTGGCAGGGATTGATCAGGCTTTGCAGGGCCGCGCAGCCGGGGTACAGGTAACCCAGAATACCGGGGCTCCCGGTGAAGGGGTTAAGGTTCGTATTCGTGGAGTAGGGTCCATCAATTCGAGCAACGAACCGCTCTATATCGTTGACGGTATCGCCACGGCCGATGCGCTCAATATTCTTTCGCCCAACGATATTGAAAATATCTCCATACTGAAAGATGCTTCAGCAGCGGCTATCTATGGTTCCCGCGCCAATAACGGTATCGTGCTTATCACCACAAAAAAGGGAACCCAGGGTAAGGCTAAGATTTCCTATCACGGGCAGACTGGCTTCCAGAAAGCTATCAGGCTTACCAAAATGGTAAATACAACCGATTATGTCACCATCTATAATGAAGCCGCCACCAACGACAATGCTTTGGACAGACTCATCACCCCTGATCAGGCCGCAAGGTTCGATAATGTAAACTATGTGGAAGAATTGCTGCAGACTGCACCGGTGAATTCCCATGAACTCTCCCTGTCAGGAGGGAATGAATCTACCAATTATATGATCTCCGCTTCCTATTACAACCAGAAAGGGATCATTTCGGGATCCGGGTACTCCCGCGGAACGGTCAGACTGGATGTGAATACAGAGGCGAATAAATGGCTTACGGTTGGATTAAATATGCTGGCGGGACTTTCAAGCAATGATATCATCGGAAGTTCAGGAGACGGGTATGGGGGTAACGGCGGAAGCGTGGTACGGTATGCTTTCTTCCGTAATCCGGCCATTCCCATACGGTTTGAAGATGGAACCTATGTGGATCTCCCTTCCGAATACTTCGGAGACCAGATTTATAATACGTTCCTCGGTGATGGGTACAATCCGATTGGTATGAGTGATTATGTCGACAACAATCGCAAAGATGACAGTTATCTTGGCAAGGTCTATATCGATGCCAAAATAACCAAAAAGCTCAAGTTTACGACCAACTTCGGAATGGATTACCGCAATTCCAATAGCCGCCGTTTCGATCGGACCTGGGGCACCAATAGCCGTATTGGTTCACCGAACAGTCTGAATGTTACCAATGAACGCAACGTCAACTGGACGA
>JAGDMB010000044.1 GCA_017860375.1 Bacteroidota bacterium
TTAGCGGTGAGCGGTAAAGCAGTTAGTGGTTAGTGGTGAGTGGTAAAGTGGTTAGTGGTGAGGGGTAAGCGGTAAGTGGTTAGTGATGAGTGGATTCGAATTTAAAATCATTGAAAAAGACATTTTCCGGAATGCCTTTCAGGTGTTCTTTTGTATCTTCATAAAAACGGTTGATCCTGGAACGGTCAGTATCCGGCATATTGAACAGGGAAACATTCTGGTTGTACAGATCCACCGGCAGAATGTGAAATGCATACTTTCCACTCCGCTCTGCCCGCCATACCCAGCATGGCAGGTAACTGTACTCCGCAAGGACTGTACCGGAGACTGTTTTGCTGAGTTTCATTAAGAACACAATGCCACCGTCCTTGTATTGTGCGCGCTGGTTGGAAACGAAATTCCCCAGGGAATACACTACCATATTGTATTTTGAAGAGTCCGACGGATCGGAATAATGCTTCCTTACAGGCTGGACTACATGGGGATGTGACCCGATAATGGCATCCGTGCCCTGGCGGAAAAGGAAAGACGCAAGCTCACGCTGCTGCATGTTTTCAACACGCTGGTATTCATCCCCCCAGTGAACGGTCACGATCACGAAATCGGGCATGGCAAGGCTGGCTTTCTGAAGATCTTTGCGTATCTGGAGCGTGTCGATCCGGTTTATGATAAAAGGGGGAGGGATTACAATTCCGTTTGTGCCGTAGGTATAATTCAGCAGGGCAATCCGAATGTTATTCTTCTCCATAATCAGCGGGTAGTTTCGATCGCGGTCGTCTGTGTCACGGAACGCGCCGGTATGGATCAGGCTGACCGTATCCAGCGTGGATAGGGTTCGTTCAAAACCTTTTTTTCCCCGGTCAAGAGCGTGGTTGTTGGCCTGGATCATCACATCAAATCCGGCTGCTGAAGAGGCTTTGGCAAGTTCATCCGGACTTGAGAACTGCGGATATCCGCTGTACGGTGGGCCGGCAAGAGTGACTTCAAGATTGCCAATGGCAATATCCGCCTGTTCAATAAAAGGGCGTACATAACGAAAAGTCGGCTCGTAATTGTAGGCCTGGCTCTCCTCATCCCAGGCCCCCGATATCTGTTCATCGTGTCCCATGATATCGCCTGCGAAAACCAGGGTAAGGAATGAGGTATCCGGCACCTGCGAATAACCAGTTGTCTGTAAGAACATCAATAAAACAGGCAGGAAGCAATATGTTTTTACCATGCAGGTTGAAAATCATCAAATATTCTTACCATCCTCCGCTGGCGCCTCCTCCTCCAAAGCTTCCGCCGCCGAAGCCGCCGAAACCGCCTCCGCTGCTGCCACCGGAGAATCCCCCAAATCCGCCGCTCCCCGATTTGAAATCGCCGTATTTCCCTTTGCTGGCGTGCCCCGATGATCCCATCATGGACATCAGCACCCACCAGGGTATTGTTTGTCCCGGTGAATACAAGCGTTTTCTTGAAAGAACGGAGCTGAGGATCACGAAGAAAATAACAAACATCACAACCAGCGGAATAAAATTGCCGTTGTCACCGGTCTTCTTCAAATACTCGTCGGCTGTATACTCACCCTTAGTCAATGCCATCAGCGTATTCGTCGCATCATCAATACCTTTGAAATAGTTGTTTTCCCGAAATGCCGGAGCCATTTCTTTCTCAATAATCCGTTTACAGATGGCATCCGGTACGGCTCCCTCAAGTCCGTACCCTGTTTGAATTGTCATCTGACGGTTTGCAGGGCTGATAAGAATAAGAATGCCATTGTTTCTGCCTGACTGCCCGATACCCCATTTTGTTCCAAGGGTAGAAGCAAACTCGGCAATGGAATAACCCTGAAGATCATCGTATGTGACCACGGTGATCTGTGTGGACGTGGAATCGTCAAATGCCACCAATTTGCTTTCCAGGCTGTTTTGCTGATCTTCCTTCAGCAATCCGGTGAAATCGTTTACCAGTCTCGCGGGTACCATGGGTTCGGGTATATCCTGCCCCAGCACAACAGAAACTGCAAATAACAGGGGAATAAAAACCTTAAAATGCCTCATTTTTCTTCTGTTAATTCTCTCCGAATGTTATCGTATCCGACAATTCATTTTTATCGTCACGTTGCCGGGGGAAAAAGCTTTTCAGCTTTTCTCCTATCCTGTCGACACCTTTGCTCAAACCTCCCGTAAAGTCTCCCTCGCTAAAGGATTCCTGAAGAATGTCCCGGATTGAATCCCAGAATCCTTCCGGTACTTTATTGTTGATGCCGGCATCTCCCAGAACAGCGAACTCCTTTCGGGCAACTGAAAGGTAGAATAACACGCCATTGCGTTCCTTGGTATTGAACATGTCAAGAAGTTTGAACAAATAGGCAGCCCTGTCGAGAATACTTCCCTTGCAGTTATTTTCTATATATACCCGTATTTCACCCGATGTTTGCTTTTCAGCCTCCTCAATCGCATGCACAATGATGTCTTTTTGTTCCTGGGTAAAGAACGATTCCGCTTTCGTGGTCGCTGCCATCAGAATTCCACTTTTGGAGCTTTGTCAGCCTGGGATTCGGAAGCAAAATACGGTTTTTCCTTAAAACCGAATATTCCGGCAAACAAAACAGGTGGAAATTTCTTAATATAGGAATTATAAACGGCCATATTGTCGTTGAAATTTTTACGGGCTACGGCGATCCGGTTTTCCGTTCCTTCAAGCTGTGCCTGCAATTCCAGAAAATTCTGGTTGGCTTTCAGTTCGGGGTAATTTTCCACTACCAGCAGCATCTTTGACAACGCTGAACTAAGTTCTCCCTGCGCAGCCTGAAATTCCTGAATGTTAGCCTCGGTCAGTGCGGTTGCATCCACTTTAACCTGAGTGGCTTTTGCCCTGGCTTCCACAACTTTAGTGAAGGTTTCCTGTTCATGAACCGCATATCCTTTTACGGTTGCAACCAGGTTAGGAATCAGGTCCAATCGCCTTTGATACTGGCTTTCAACATTCGCCCACTCTTTATTCACGGTCTGGTTGTACTCAACCATTTTGTTGTACATGTTCTTGCATGATCCGCCGAGGATCAAAAGCAACAGAACAACAACTGCAAGGATTACAATATTTTTCTTTTTCATGTATAATTTATTTAAAGGGTAAACTATTTTTTATCGGTTTCGTAAAATTAATGAGATTATTTTTTTTTGCATCAAAATATGGGAATAAAACACTTTGGCATACTTTTGGCATGATGAACATAAAACAAAAGCCATGAAAGCAATAGGTTGGATAAATCCGGTGCTCCCCATCAGTATCCTTCTGCTGGCCCTTACCGTCTCCTGCGAGGAACTGCTGAATAACCTGGGTAACGACGAGGATGTCCGTGAAAAGATCGAAGGGCAGTGGTCATGCGACGAAACCAGTGAATTCTTTAAATCGACTGCTGAAATATTCACCGTATATATTTCGCCCGACCCGGATGATTCCACCAAAGTGCTGATCGATAATTTCTATGAACTGGGGTATGATGTCTCAGCCGTTGCCAGTGTTTCCGGCCGTAATTTATATATCAACTCACAAACGGTGGGGGACGGATACACCATCATTGGTTCGGGAACCATTTCTTCCAATTACAACGAAATCAACTGGAACTATTCGGTGGAAGACGGCAGCGGAGAAGTGGATAATGTCACCGCTACCTATACCAGGCTGTAAACACAGGGTAATTAAAATACTTTAAAGGGTGGATTCTTGGATAACACCCTTTTTTTTTGTATCTTTTACAGCAATTAACCAATTAAATCTCTCGGTTATGGAGGCAGGGAAAACAATGAAAAATGAATCATCCGATCAAACCCTTAAAAAGATTCTGGTACCGGTTGATTATTCTGAATGTTCGGTCTTTGCCTGTCGTTATGCCCTGAAAATAGCCTGCCGGTTGCACTCGGAGATCCGGTTGTTCCATACCTATTATTCTCCGGCCTTTGATCTGATTGAAATGGCCAGTGCCGTTCAAACACAGACTCAGCTCAAGGAAGAGGCCCTGACTAACCTGGAAGCCAGCGAAAAGGAAACCGCTGAAAACTTTATTAAAAGCCTTAAAGATTACAGGGTTGATTGCCAGTTACCGGAAATCCCTATAAGTTATGAGATCAAACCCGGGGTTCCCGAAGATGAGATCCGGCGCTACAGCGAATGGTATGAACCCGATATGGTTATTATGGGCACTCACGGAAAGGGCAGCGGGATGAGCAGTATTATGGGAAGTGTTACCGCTGCTGTTATTGGCCGGATCGATTATCCCGTCATGGCTATTCCTGAAAAATATAAGTTTATCGGCGAAAAGAATGTGAAGAATATAATGTATGTGACTGATTTTGACGAGTCTGACTTTCTTTCCATCCGCACACTCATGAACCTTACCGATCCGCTGGGACTGGATATCTTTTGCGTGCATATCGGAGATGATCCCAAATCATGGGACACGATTAGAATGGAAGGATTAATGGAGTATTTCCGGAAGTCTTACGGAAAAATACAGGTGGATTACAAACTGATCAGCCAGAAAAACATTCTTGAAGATATCGATGCACTGATACGGGAAAAGAATATCAATATTCTTTCTGTTACGTCACACCGCCGGAATATCATGGAAAAACTCTTCCGGGCCAATATCACCAAAAAACTGTTTTACCATACGAGCATTCCCCTGCTGGTATTCCCTTCGTGAGCAAGAACCTGTCTGCCCTCTATGTCACCCATGCCCGCTTGATTTTTGTTCCGGGGATTGAATGGGGATAGGGTATGGTTTGTCAATGCAGTTTTATACCGATCATATGGATAAACTCCTCCCGCGTCCGGTTATCCTTCAGGAAAACACCGGTAAATGCTGACGTTGTCGTTACCGAATTTTGCTTCTGAACACCCCGCATAACCATGCACAGGTGTTTCGCCTCGATCACCACGGCGACTCCCAGCGGATTTAATGACTTCTGTATGCAATCACGAATCTGCACGGTGAGCCTCTCCTGCACCTGGAGGCGGCGGGCAAAAGCTTCCACTACGCGGGCAATTTTGCTCAATCCTGTAATATACCCGTTCGGTATATACGCCACATGGGCTTTACCAAAAAAAGGCACCATGTGATGCTCACACAGGGAATACATCTCTATATCCTTCACCAGTACCATCTGCTGATATTCCTCTTTAAAGGTGGCGGCTTGCAGAATTTCTTCGGGTTTGATAAAATAGCCGTGCGTGAGATATTGCATGGCCTTTGCAACCCTTTCGGGAGTATCGATCAGCCCTTCACGGCAAGGATCTTCCCCCAGGTTAAGCAACACTTTTCTGTAAAGTGAGGTGAGCGATTTTGTTTTTCTCCCGTGAAAACGGTCAATCCGCTCAAATCCTGCTTCGGCAATACCTTCAATGATCTTGTTATGTTCTTCCATGGTTTCCGCTTTTAAATTCAAGGTCAGTCCTGCGATTATTCTGTTGGTTCGTAAAAAAGTAGTAAATTTAGTGTGCCTTGATCCAGCTAATTTAAGAATTTTCAATTGGAACAAACGGATTAATTTGCAGGACCATGAAAATACTGATCGTTTCCGCTTCCAGTACCGAGATTAAGGAGATCAGGGACAAGCTGACTTTTATAAATAAACTGACCCCAAACCTGTCCACCTACAAATTCGGGAAATTGCGAGTCGATCTGCTGATCACCGGTTATGGCAGTGTCTTTACATCATTTTACCTCACACGGACACTGAATACAAACAGCTACGATCTGGCTATCAATGCGGGTGTTGCAGGAAGTTTCGATTATTTTCTGGAGCAGGGTTTCGTGGTGAACGTAATACGCGATCAGTTTGCAGACCTCGGATTTGAAGATAAAAACGGATTCTATACCCTGGGCGAGAAAGAAATGCTTAACCAGGACTCCTTCCCTTTCACAGGGGAGGTCATGCATAGTTTGGGTAATTTTGAGATCGAGGAAGTGGATTCCCTGATACCCGTGAAAGCAATCACGGTGAATACCATTCATGGTACGCAGGAAAAAATCAAGCGGTTGAAAGACAAATACAAGGCCGAAATTGAAACAATGGACGGAGCTGCCTTTTTTTATGTATGCCTGATGGAAAAAGTGCCTTTTCTCCAGATCCGCTCCGTCTCCAATTTTGTGGAAATACCCAGGGTGGAAAACTGGTACCTTCCGCTGGCCCTGAAAAATCTTACCAAATCAACGATGGATATTTTGGGGGAATTGAGTGTCGAATAGAGAAAGGAATAATTGCTTTCTTTGTACCATACTTTCAGAAAATGATCGTCGTAACCGGAGCAGCGGGTTTTATCGGGAGCAACCTGGTGGGGAGGCTCAATGCAGAAGGTCATCCGTCCATCGTGGCCGTGGACAAATTCGACCGGCCTGAAAAAAACAGGAACCTGGAAAACAAGACCTTCAGGGAAAGGATTGACCGGGATGTTTTTATGGAATGGCTTGAAACGCATCACCACGAGGTTGAATTTGTTTTTCACATCGGGGCCCGGACCGATACGACCGAATTCGACAAATCGGTATTTGACCGACTGAATCTGGGCTATACAAAGGCCGTTTGGGAAACCTGTGCCAACCACCGCATACCCCTGGTGTATGCGTCTTCTGCTGCCACTTATGGGCTGGGAGAGCTTGGATACGACGACAGCCATGCGATCGTGAGCCGGCTTAAGCCTCTGAATCCCTACGGGGAATCAAAAAATGATTTCGATAAGTGGGCCCTGCAGCAAACGGTTTCCCCTCCCTTCTGGGCCGGGATAAAGTTCTTCAACGTGTACGGACCTAATGAATACCATAAAGGAAGGATGGCCTCCGTCATCTTTCATGCCCATAACCAGATCAGGGAAACCGGTAAAATGAAGCTGTTCCGTTCCCATCGCCCCGAATTCAAAGACGGTGAACAAAAACGTGACTTTATCTATGTGAAGGATGTCACCGATGTGTTGTATTTTATGTTTACAAAACGTCCCGTATCCGGACTTTATAACCTTGGAACCGGGAAAGCCCGGACTTTTCTTGATCTCACAAAAGCTACCTTCCGGGCCATGAATCTTAAACCGGCTATTGAATTTATGGATACCCCTGCTGACATCCGCGACAAATACCAGTATTTCACTGAAGCCCGTATGGACAAACTTCGCCGTGCGGGATACGGCAAGCCTTTCCACCCTCTTGAGCAGGGAGTGGAGGAGTACGTAAAACAATATCTTTCTGAGCAGGGTTATTTTTAGGAAACCTTCCGGATGATCTCCATTCCCCTTTTAATGGCCTCTTCGTTCGCCGGTATCAGGTGGTGATGCCGGGCAGGCAGGGAATCTTGCAAAGCATGCACGACGTTTTCGAGGGTAACAATGGGCTTGAGTTTCAGAAATGCTCCCAGGACGATCATGTTGAAGGTCTTGGAGGACATCATCCGGCTTGCCTCGGTCGCTGCCTCAACCTGATGGATCTGTATATCTTTTCGCTGGGGCGGGCGCGTAATCCCGTTCGGATCAAAGATCAGGATGCCGCCGGGTTTCACCGACGGCTCGAATTTGTCAAGCGATTGCTGATTCAGCAATATGGCGGTATCGTATTGATTGAGGATCGGAGAACTGATCCTTTCATCGCTGAGGATCACGGTTACGTTGGCGGTGCCGCCGCGCATCTCGGGACCGTAGGATGGCATCCAGCTTACTTCCATTTGCTGCATCATCCCTGCGTATGCCAGTATTTTACCCATGGAGAGCACTCCCTGGCCGCCAAATCCTGCAATGATAATCTCTTCATTCATGATTCCGTAATTTTATAAAGATATACCCGGTATTTTCAGGCTTTGGGTTCTTCCTTTTTCTTCACCATCTCACCGTTCACTTTGATATCTCCCATGGGATAATACGGGAACATATTGTCTTCCATCCACTTGTTGGCCTGGGTGGGTGTCATTTTCCATCCCGAATTGCAATTCGAAACGATTTCTATGAAAGACAGGCCTTTTTTTAATTTCTGGTTTTCAAAAGCCATGCGCATGGCTTTTTTTGTTTTCCGTGCATTCAGGGGAGTATGCACCGAATGCCGCGCAACAAAATAAGTTCCGGGCAGGGTGGCCACAACTTCGGTGATCTTCAGGGGATTTCCCATCAGCGCTATGTCGCGTCCATAAGGCGTTGTAGAAGAGCGCATGCCGGGGAGTGTGGTGGGGGCCATTTGTCCCCCGGTCATCCCATAAATGCCGTTGTTGATAAAAATGATGGTGATGTTCTCACCCCGGTTGCAGGCATGGATTGTCTCGGCAGTGCCAATGGCTGCAAGGTCGCCGTCACCCTGATAGGTAAAAACAAATTTATCAGGCCAGCATCGTTTAATCCCCGTTGCCACGGCGGGTGCTCTTCCATGCGCCGCCTGCTGCATATCAATATCGAGAAATTCATAAGCGAGCACCGAGCATCCCACAGGAGCGACACCAATGGTATCCGCCTGTATTCCCATTTCGTCAATGACCTCTGCGATGATACGGTGCACGACTCCATGCCCGCATCCCGGACAATAGGACAATGCCTTGCTGGTCATCAGGGAGGTTTTTTTATAAACCAGGTTCTCTTCCCTGACAATTTCGTCTGTTGAAACCGATTGGTTTTCCATGCCTCACGAGTTTAAGAATTGTTGTTCCAACACGCCAAGTACCTCATTTGGGGCAGGGGTGGTTCCACCCATCCTGCCGTAAAAGGCAACCTTTACCTTACCATCTGCCGCAAGCCGCACATCTTCCACCATTTGCCCGGCGCTTAATTCCACCGTTAGAATTCCCTTAATTTTTCCGGTCATTTCCTGGATTATCTTCGTCGGGTAAGGGAAAAGGGTTATGGGCCGCAGAAGGCCAACCTTGATTCCCTTCTGTCGCGCCAGTTTCACTGTTTTCTGGCAGATCCGGGCACAGGATCCATAGGCAACAATAAGATATTCAGCATCATCGCAGTCTATCCTTTCATACCGCACTTCATTTTCCTGCATACCGGCGAATTTAGCCTGCAGTTTCCGGTTGTGAAGTTCCATCTTTGACGGGTCAAGATTGAGGGACGTGATAATGTTTCTCTCCCGGTCGGGAGACTTGCCTGTAGTTACCCAGCTCTGGTCGAACGATGTGGTGCGCGGCTGCTGTTCGGACAGTTCTACTTTTTCCATCATCTGTCCGATGGCTCCGTCGGAAAGGATCAATACCGGATTGCGGTATTTAAAGGCAAGTTCAAATCCGAGTCCGGCAAAATCAGCCATTTCCTGAACCGACGAGGGTGCCAGTACGATTACCTTGTAGTCGCCATGCCCCCCTCCTTTTGTAGCCTGGAAATAGTCGGCTTGTGAAGGTCCTATGGTTCCCAGTCCCGGCCCTCCTCTCATTACGTTGAGGATGAGACAGGGAAGCTCGGCGCCGACCATATACGATATACCCTCCTGTTTCAGACTGATGCCGGGGCTCGATGAGGAAGTAAGCGCACGTTTGCCGGTGCCGGCTGCACCGTATACCATGTTTATTGCGGCCACTTCGCTTTCAGCCTGCAGAAGTACCATCCCCGTCCGTTTGTGCGGCTCCTGGGCTGCCAGGTATTCCAAAACTTCCGATTGCGGGGTAATGGGGTATCCGAAATAGGCGTCACAGCCTGCCCGGATTACAGCCTCGGCAAATGCTTCATTCCCCTTCATTAACTTGACTTGACCCATGACAGATTATTCGTTATAATTCTTCTATCTTTTTACGGTATACCGTGATGACACCGTCGGGGCATACAACGGCACAGTTTGCGCATCCGGTGCAGGCATCCGGGTTTTCCATATAGGCAAAATGGTATCCTTTGCCGTTTACCGTTTTCTCCATCCGGATGACATCCGTCGGGCATGCCGTCACGCACAATTCACATCCTTTGCAGTGCTCCCTGTCGATTACTATTGCTCCTTTTATTTTGGCCATTTTGCATTGCTTTTTAAGAAGGCACCGTATGTAATGACCTTTGGATCATTAACTTCTCCGATACGCTTTTGAATGAATTGAAGGATTCAATATTAGATATTTTACGGTAATAAACCATGACAATTGTGGTCATTATGAATGATGCTCCCGGAACAACCTGAGCCGCTCCTCAAGCACCGGCAATTGTTCCTTTCGGACCAGTGAAACACATGCCCTCAGGCCTTCAGGCCTGGCACTCCCGGTTATATCAAGGGTTATGGCGCTGATCCCATACCGTATCAGTTCTTCCAGCAAGGCTTTGCCGGAAAATCCGTTATACGAAATGGTAAAGTAGAAACCATCCGCAATGGGAGCATCCATGTCGGTATCGTACACGATATGGAAACCGTTATCCGTAAAGCTCTTTTTCATTATCCGTGCTTTTTCTCCATACTCGCGGATGGGGGCAATAAAATTATACGTTCCGTCGCAGGCTGCCTTAAACATGGCAGCCACGGCAAGTTGAGAGGAGTGAGCTGTACCGGCTGACAACGCATACAAGGCACCATAAATGATGCTGTGCCCCAACTCATCCGTGGTGAAATACCGCTTCAGATCGGGGTAGCGTCTTTTGAACAAAGCATTTGAAACGGCCATAACAGCGGTTCGCTGACCGGCGTAACTGAATACTTTTGAGGAGGATATCAGCAGGATATAGTTATCGGTGTATTTTGCCACGGTGGGTTGGAACGGAGGCTGACCGGGAGTGGATATATCGCTCCGGAAATCCATACCGAAATAGGCAAGATCTTCCAGCACAACGGCATCATACTGCGTGGCAAGTTTACCTATGGTTTCAAGCTCATCTTCGGTAAGGCAGATCCACGAAGGATTGTTCGGGTTGGAATACAGGATGCTCGAGATCTTTCCGGTTTTCAGAAAGCTTTCCAGCTTTTCCTTTAATTTTTCGCCCCTGTAATCGTATATATCGAATGAATAGAAATCATGCCCCAGCACATGGATTTGTTGTTTGTGCACCGGGAATCCGGGATCGATGAACAGGGTGCCCTCTTTGTTCCGGTCGGTGCGGTTTACCGTAAGAAAACAGGCAAATGACCCCTGCATGGATCCGCAGGTGGGGATGCATCCTTCGGGGTTGACGTCGACATCTAGAAAAAGCTTGATAAAACGCGATGTTTCCTTCTTCAGCTCGGGAACCCCTTCAATAGCCGGATAAATGGAAGCAATGCCTTGTCGAAGCGCATTGATCTCTGCTTCGGTGCCAAGGGCTGGCGGATCCAAACCGGGGACCCCCATTTCCATCCGGATAAATTCTACTCCGGAGGCTTTTTCTATCCGGTTTACCAGGGCAACGATTTCCCGGATAGAGGCGTTCCCAATTTTCGGTATCCCCGACTCGGAAGCCAGTTTATTGATCGTTTCGGGTGAAAAGGGTAATTTTTCCATACATGAATTTCCCATCCTTTTAAAAACTCCGTTTGTCGATTACCCGCTTTGATTTGCCTTCACTCCTTTCAAGGGTTTTGGGTTCCACCAGGGTAATTTTGATGGACAGGCCCAGTGAACTTTCGAGGTTTTGCTGCAACTTCTGCCGCAGCGCCATCAGCTGTCCGATTTCATCCTGGAAGAACTGTTCCTCTACCTCTACTTTCAGTTCAATCTCATCGAGGTTGTTGACCCGGTCGACGATAAGCTGGTAATACGGTTTAATTTCACTCATCTCAAGCAAAATGCTTTCCACCTGAGACGGGAAAAGATTCACACCGCGGATGATAAGCATGTCATCGCTGCGCCCGAGGCATTTTTCCATTCTCACCAGGGTGCGTCCGCAATTGCATTTTTCGTAATTCAGACGGGTCAGGTC
>JAGDMB010000045.1 GCA_017860375.1 Bacteroidota bacterium
CCGGAGTAGGGTACGGCATATTGATTTACTGGTTTAATAAATAAAATCCATGGGTAAACCAATTCTAATCGCATTCGCAGGCAACTATGATTCAACAAAGGAAATTGCCCAGTATATAGCGGGAATCATCACCCGGATGGGGGGTATTGTGGAAGTGAAAGGGGTGGAGGAGATCAGAAGCCTGGCAAAGTACGATGCAGTGATCATAGGAAGTGCCGCGCGCATGGACAAACTGCTCGGAAAGACCCTGCGGTTTGCACGCCGTCATGCAGACGAACTCCGTCAGAAGATCACCGCTTATTTTGTTACCTGCATAACCATGAAAAACAATACGCCCGAAAACAGGGAAAAGGCCACTGGATTTTTACAGCCTTTGTGCAGGATTAAAGAACCCGTCGGACTGGGACTTTTTGGTGGCAAGCTTGAATACAGCAAAATAGGATTTCTTTGGAAAGCAATCGCACGACAGGATAAAACCGGGTATATGGTGGAAGGCGATTTCCGCGACTGGGCGCAGATAAAGGCCTGGGCCATGGATATCGGTCCCCGGCTATTGGACCCGAACTTCGCAGACGATACCATTACGAACCGGAATGAACTTATATTCAAATGAGACAGGATAGGTTCAGGAATAACGATCCGTGATTTCAGGATTATCCGGTATCGGGATTATGGAATTTTAATTTTATTGCATCTTCTATACGGTCTTTGCCCCTTTGGTGATTATTGACCTTTTGGGGATTCATAAACGAATAAATACACCATCATCATGAGACTTTTCAGTACAATTTTGGTTACCTTATCACTGCTGCTGGGATCATATGCTGTCATGAACAATAAAACACAACAACCTGTGAAAAAGTTTGATTATGCTTCGTCCTGGAAAAAAGTCCAGGAATTTGAGGACAAGGGATTACCGGAATCAGCGCTTGCCGTCGTGCATGAAATATATGCCGGTGCCAGGATGGAAAAGGATGCCCAGCAACTGGTAAAGGCGGTGATCTTCAGAATGAAATATACCGATTACAAGGAAGAAGATTCCTTTGTCAAGAACCTTAACAGCCTTGAAGAAGAAATAAAAACAGCTGAATTTCCTGCGAAGCCGTTGTTGCATTCCATGCTGGCTGAAAGTTATTGGAATTACTACCGGAATAACCGCCGTCGTTTCGATGACCGCACAGAGACGATCCGTTTCGACAATAACGACATAGCCACCTGGAGCCTCTCCAGGATCGTTCATGAAACCATGAAAAACTACCAGCTTTCCCTCGAAGACGCAGACCGCTTAAAAAAGGTTACGATCAATCGGGTTGAAGAGGTGCTCACTGCAGGAAATGCCAAAGGAAGATCCTGCCGGCCCACCTTGTATGATTTCCTGGCTCATCGTGCGGTTGATTTCTACATGGATGAAGAACCTTCGCTTATACAGCCTGCTTATGTGTTTACGATTCATTCAGCCGACTACCTCAAAGACGCGGAAACTTTCTGCCGGCTTTCTATAGACACAAAGGATACATCCTCTTTTAAATACCATGCACTGAAGATTTTCCAGGACCTGATCCGCTTCCATCTTGACGATACTGAAAAGGAAGCCCTTGTTGATGTGGACCTGAAGCGGCTTCAATTTGTCAGCGATCATCTTACCCTTCCCGGCAAGGATGACCTTTACCTCGAAGCCTTGCAGCAGCTTGAACAAAAGACCATAAATTCGGCCATATCCACGCAGATTACCTGCCGGATGGCAGAATTATGGAGGGAAAAGGGCCGACAATACAATGCCCTGCAGTCGGATGAACATAAACTGGATTTACAAAAGGCGAATGACCTTTGTGAGGCCGCCATGAGGAGATTCCCAGGCTCCGACGGTGCTGCGCTGGCATATAACCTTCAGCAGGAAATCAAACAGAAAGACCTGTCCGTAATCATTGAAAAAGTGAATGTCCCCGATCATCCCTTTCGTGCACTGGTTAGTTACAGGAACTTCACAGGTCTTCACTGGAGGATGGTTCAGGTCAACCGCGAAGAGGTAAGGGCAGAACGCAAAAAATGGCAAAACAACTACGAGGTGGACCAGGAGGAAAAGTTCCTTGCACATTTCGTGTCCAAACCGGCAGTAAAAACGGGAATTCTGAATCTGCCCGATGACGGCGATTTTCAGGAGCACGCTGTGGAGATTGCTTTACCTGAGTTGGCGGTTGGGGATTATATGGTCATTTTCAGTCCGGGCGCTGATTTTGCCTTGTCCGGAAACACACTTGCCTATGCATTCACCACGATATCTGACCTCAGCTATGTGCACCGCAATCTCGATGACGGAAGCACCGAATTGTATGTGCTGAACAGAACGACGGGTGAACCGGTATCCGGTGCCGGTGTTATGGTTCTGTCCAGGGTGTATAGCCCACGAGCACGCGATTACGAGGTGGAAAAGCTATCCCTTGTTTCGGATGTCAATGGGTACTGCCGGATCCCATACAGCAAGAATGTGAATTACTATCAACGCAACAGTATGGGATTAGAGATTACACTGGGCAGGGATAAAATTAACACGATTGATATCGACAGCTATTATGAGCACGGGCAGATTTCACAATATCCCCACCAAAAGCCGGTTTCATCCACAAGGACGGTATTTTTTCTGGACCGTTCGATTTACAGGCCCGGACAAACGCTGTTCTTCAAAGGATTGGTGGTTCAGTCAGACGAAAAGGATCCACGTGTGATTACCCGGCAAAAGTATACCGTCACCTTTTATGATGTCAACCAGCAGGTTGTGGCCAAACAGGAAGTTGTAACCAATGATTACGGTACATTCAACGGATCATTCGTGACACCGTCCTCAGGGCTCACCGGACAAATGCACCTGCAGATCGACGACAACCGGTCGAGTACTGCCTGGTTTTCAGTGGAAGAATACAAAAGGCCGAAATTCGAAGTTAAATTCGAACCGGTCAAGGGCAGTTTCAAACTGGGAGAGACCATTAAAGCTACCGGACAGGCGCTGGCCTATTCCGGTGCAAGTATCGACGGGGCATCCGTAGTATACAGGGTGGTTCGCGAAGCACGTTTCCCCTGGTGGTGGTGGTGCTGGTACGGTTATTACCCTGCGTCTCCCCGCATGGAAATAGCCAACGGGGTTGCCACAACCGATGCGGAAGGCAAATTCACCATTGAATTCAAAGCCATACCCGATGAAAGTGTGGATAAAAAGTCCGATCCAACTTTCGACTTTACCCTGACTGCTGATGTTACCGATATCAATGGGGAAACGCACAGCGGAAACGCATCGGTAAGTGTCGGGTACAAATCGCTTGTGCTGGGCGTGACCATCGGTAACCTTGACAAGGGGATTGCGGATGCATCGAAACAAAAATTCCCGGTTACCACAAAAAACCTTGCAGGAGAATTCGAACCGGTTGACGGGGTGATCCGGATATGGAAGCTCAGAAATCCCGACAGGGCATTCCGGGAGCGGATGTGGAAACGGCCCGATAAAACGGTGATGAGCCGCGAAGAATTCTACCGCAGTTTTCCCCATGACCTCTATGAGGAAGAAAACAATTTCTATAAATGGGAAAAGGAAAAGGAAGTGTTTATCCTGAATTTTAACGCTTCAGCCCTGAAGGAATTTTCGCTACCCCAACTGGAAGAATGGAAAACCGGAAAATACCTCCTTGAGATCTCCGCAAAAGACCATTTTGGGCAGGATGTTAAAGAAGTGGCTTATTTTGATGTACTGGATTCTGAGAATAAAAATATTCCCTATCCCTCTGTTCACCGGTTCACGGTTATGAAAGCATCCTGCGAACCGGGTGAAAAAGCCCTGATCGTCGCCGGAAGCTCGGAAAAGATCAATGCGCTCTATGAGGTGGAACAGGACGGAATGATCCTTGAAAAAAAGCGAATTCGGCTTGATAATGAAAACCAAATCCTTGAAATTCCCATTAAGGAAGAATTCCGGGGCAATATTGCGGTACACTACACCATGGTGAAGGACAGCAGACTTTACCATGAAACGGCTGTCATTCAGGTACCTTATACCAACAAACAACTGGATATTCAGTTTGAAACCTTCCGCGATAAACTGCAGCCCGGGCAAACAGAGCAATGGAAGATAAAAGTCACCGGTAAAAAAGCCGACCCGGTAATGGCCGAGATGGTAGCCACGCTGTATGATGCTTCCCTCGACGTTTTTCGTCCCCACAGCTGGTATGCATCTTTTTATAATTCTATGAATGCCCGGTTGCAGTGGCAAAGCAGGAACGGATTCGAACAAGCCTCATTCAGAAATGTGGATAAGGGGTGGAACGCATTTGATCCCCGCGGATACGAAGGGCCTGATTATGATGATCTGAACTGGTTTGGGCTGGATATGTACGGAGGATATAGGACATGGGGAGTGGCAGCGGAATCCGTTCCCCTCGCCATGGAAATGGATGTGGCAAAAGGAGCAACACGCCAGAAGATGGCCCGGATGGAAACCACGGATGAGGTGAAGTATGTTGAGACGGCTGTTCAGGCCGTGGAGGCAAGAACGGTTGCAGAAGATGCCGGACAAAGTGATATTTCCGAACAGCCCGGGCCGGATCTGGGAGATGTAAAAATCCGAAAAAACTTCAACGAAACCGCATTTTTCTTTCCAACCCTTCAAACCGATGAGAACGGTGAGGTGATTCTGAATTTCACAGTCCCTGAAGCATTGACACGCTGGAAGATGATGGGTTTTGCACACACACCGGAACTGGCATCCGGCAGTATTATAAAGGAGGTTGTCACACAGAAGGACCTGATGGTGGTACCCAATTCGCCGCGTTTTTTCAGGGAAAACGACCGGATGGTATTTGCAGCCAAGGTCAGCAGCCTTGTTGACAGCAAACTCACCGGACAGGCTCAGCTTGAGTTTTTTGATGCACTTACCATGAAACCGGTCGATGCTTCGATGAAAAATTCCCAAAACATAAAGGAATTCAGCCTGGAACCGAAACAGAGTGCGGGAGTGGAATGGCTTATCGAGATCCCCGAAGGATTGCAGGCTATACTCTACAGGATTAAAGCACGGGCCGGGAATTATTCCGACGGAGAAGAAATGGTCATCCCCGTAGTAACCAACCGCATGCTGGTGACCGAAACACTTCCTTTGCCCATACGGGGTAAACAAACGAAGAATTTCCGGCTGGAAAAGCTGTTGGATCAGTCCTCATCCACCTTGCGGAATCACCGGTATACCCTGGAATTCACCTCCAATCCTGCCTGGTATGCCGTGCAGGCACTGCCCTATCTGATGGAATATCCGTATGAATGCACCGAACAGCTGTTTTCGAGGTTCTACGCCAATTCCATTGCTTCGCATATCGCCGCTTCCAATCCGAAGATCAAAAGAGTATTCGATATCTGGGCAACCATTCAGCCGGATGCCCTGTTATCAAACCTTGAAAAAAATCAGGAATTGAAATCGGCCTTGCTGGAAGAAACTCCCTGGGTGCTGAATGCAAAGGATGAAAGCCAGCGTAAACGGAATGTTGCGTTGTTGTTTGACCTGAACCGGATGGCCAGTGAACAGGAGCGCGCCATGAAAAAGTTGCAGGAAGCCCAGCTGGGGAATGGTGGATTCACCTGGTTCCCCGGATTACCGGATGACCGGTATATCACGCAACACATTACCGCCGGGTTGGGTCACCTGGATGTGCTTGGTGTTAAAACGGTAAGGGAGGATACCCGATCCTGGCAGATGGTGAAAAAGTCACTGGACTATCTGGATCAAAAGATGCAGGATCATTATGAGAACCTGAAAGCCCAGGCTAAAAAAGGCCTTCTGAAACTTGAGGACAACAACCTCGATGGTGTCGAAATCCATTACCTGTATACTCGGAGCTATTTTACGGATATCGCCATCGAAAGCCGGTACAGGGAAGGTTTTGATTATTTCTCGGGACAGGCAAAGAAATATTGGCTGCAACATGATATTTATATGCAGGGCATGATCGCACTGGCCCTGCATCGGTTCGGAACCACTGAAATTCCCGCGGCCATTATCAAGTCATTGAATGAACGCGCCCTCCATTCCGATGAAATGGGGATGTACTGGAAAACCGGACGCGGATATTTCTGGTACCAGGCGCCGGTCGAGACACAAGCCTTGATGATCGAAGTGTACGATGAGGTGGCGAACAATAAAAATGCCGTGGAAGACCTGAAAGTATGGCTGCTGAAACAGAAACAAACGCAGGACTGGCGGACGACCAAGGCAACATCCGAAGCCTGTTATGCGTTGCTGCGAAGAGGTACCGATGTGCTGGCGTCCGACACGCTGGCCGAGATCACGGTTGGAAAGGAGAAGATAAATCCCTATCAGCGTCAGGATACAAAAGTGGAGGCGGGGACAGGGTATTTCAAGACAGCCTGGACGGGGCCTGAGATCAGCCGCGAAATGGGGAACATAACCGTGGCCAAAAAGGATGATGGCGTAGCCTGGGGAGCTGTTTACTGGCAATACTTTGAGCAGCTCGATAAGATCACCCTGGCAGAAACACCTTTAGCCCTCAAAAAACAACTCTTCCTTCAGCAAGCTACCGATCGGGGTCCCGTGATCACGCCTGTAAGCGAAAGCACCCGGCTGCATCCGGGTGACCTTATAAAGGTCAGAATTGAACTGCGCGTGGACCGGAACATGGAATACGTGCATTTAAAAGATATGCGTGCCGCAGGTTTTGAACCGGTCGAAACCCTTTCCGGTTATAAATTTCAGGATGGGTTATACTACTATGAGAGTCCCCGCGACCTGGCCGTCAATTTCTTTATTGGCTATCTGCCAAAGGGAACCTATGTGTTTGAATACCCGCTGAGGGTTTCGCTGAAAGGCGATTTCTCCAACGGCATTACAACCATTCAGTGCATGTATGCACCTGAATTTTCAAGCCATTCCGAAGGGATCAGGGTGAAGGTGGAATAATAGGTTCATACATTACCATTCTGTGAGCCAACAACTTTTTGGTACGATAGTTGCAACAGAATGCTATTATTTAACGTATTATAGGTATGAATCTTGTAGCTAAAACCAAAACTTTATCCTTGTGTGATTTTTTTCACAGGTATGCACAATGTTGTGTTGAAGTTGTATTTATTATAATATCTTTACAAACATCGCGTTCAATACGATAACCTGACCCTGCATGAACTACCTGGCCCACATATACCTTTCGGGAGATGATGAAGAGATCATCATCGGTAATTTCATTGGGGATTTTGTAAAAGGTCAGCAGTTCAATCAATATACGCAAATGATACGGAAAGGAATCATCCTGCACCGGTACATCGATTCCTTCACCGATACCCATGCCATTGTCAGACGCAGCAAGGCAAGACTCAACGAAGAGTATCACAAATATTCAGGCATCATCATCGATATTCTGTACGATCATTTCCTTGTTAAAAACTGGTTGAATTACAGCAATGCGCCGCTTGATGAATTCATAAAAAAATTCTTTACCCTGGCCAACCGGTATTTTGATCTGTTGCCCGAAAGCGTTAAATTCTTTTTGCCCTCCTTTATTAAAAACAATTGGATCAAGATGTACGATACCGTGGAGGGAATACAGGAAGTTTTACTTCGTATGTCAAGCCGCACAAGCCTTCCTGATAACACAAAACTGGGCGTGGTAGTATTGCGGCGCGATTACGAACTGTTTGAAGCGGAATTCCAGGCCTATTTTCCGGCCCTCATTGGCTATGTTTCCAAAACCTTTGGGATTGCGCTGGAAGGTCCAAAATTACTCAAGGAAGCGGAGTGAAACCTGTGTTTATGTGGCGTCATCCCCTTTTCTGCATTTCCTGCCCTGACTTCAGCCGGTGCGTTTAAATCTTCATCCATTTCAGCCGAAGGCTGTTGCTTACCACACTCACACTGCTCAGCGCCATGGCAGCACCCGCGATCATGGGATTCAGCAGGAAACCGTTAAAGGGGTACAGCACTCCGGCCGCAACCGGGATAGCAATTACATTGTAGAAAAAAGCCCAGAACAAGTTCTGCCGGATCGTCCTTACCGTATTCCGGCTCAAACGGATGGCAGCAGGAATGAGCGTAAGGTCGCTGCTCATAATGGTCATCTTTGCCGCATCGATGGCTATATCGGAGCCTTTCCCCATGGCAATACTTACATCGGCTACGGCCAGGGCATGACTGTCGTTGATGCCGTCGCCCACCATACCCACGGTTTTACCTGCTTTTTGCAGGGAGGCAATAAAAGCGGCCTTATCGGCCGGCAGCATTCCCGCCCTGAAATCTGCAACGCCGGTATTTTTTGCCACCGCATCTGCCGTCTTAAAAGTGTCACCGGTGAGCATAGTTACCTCCATTCCCATTCGTCTTAATTCATGAACAGCTGAAGCAGAACTGCTTTTTACCGGATCACCCACAGAAAGAATGGCGAGGATTTCGGAATGATTTGCAAAATAGAGTACCGTATTGGCCTGTTCTTCCCATTCAGAGGCTTTTTCGCGCAGATTTGCATCCATGCCGATGTTATTTTCCTGCATCAGTTTTTCATTCCCGGCGAAATAGGATTCCTGGTCATAGGTTCCGGCAATTCCCTTTCCTTCAATGCGTCTGACATTTTGCATCTGAACGGGAGAAGCCTTCGGGATAAGAAAAGAGGTGACCGCCCCGGCCAGTGGATGTTCTGATGCTTTTTCGAGACTGAAAAGTATAGGTATGTATTCATTTTGTTGCAGGGGGTTGACCCATTCGATATTTTTAACGGAGGGTTTGCCTTCCGTAACGGTGCCGGTTTTATCGAGTACAATAGCGTTCATTTTACAGGCCTGTTCCAGGGCTTCCGCGTCTTTTATCAGGATGTTGTTTTCAGCCCCTTTCCCTATACCCACCATGACAGCGGTAGGCGTAGCAAGTCCCATCGCACAGGGACAGGCAATTACAAGTACTGTAACCATGGCAAGCAGACCCCTGACAAGGCCTTCATCGCCCCCAAGCCACCACCAGGCAAGAAAGGTCAAAATGGATATCGCTATCACAACCGGAACAAAAATGCCTGCAATTTTATCCACCCTCTTCTGGACCGGGGCTTTGCTTCCCTGGGCTTCCTTTACCGCCTGAATGATATTACCCAGCAGGGTGTCTGCCCCTACTTTTTCTGCCACGAACCGGAAGCTTCCCTGCTGATTAAAAGTTCCGGCAAAAACCGACGAGCCGGTTTCTTTCAATACAGGCAAAGGTTCACCGCTGACCATGCTTTCATCTACAAAGCTGTTGCCTGCTGTCACCTTGCCGTCAACCGGTATTTTTTCACCCGGTCTGACCAGAATGGTATCGCCCGGCAGCACTTTTTCGACCGGCATTTCGAGGGCATGGCCATCGGCCATTATAGCCATCACTGTCTTTGGCTGCAATCCTATCAGTTTTTTCAGCGCTGAAGTGGTTCCCGATGTTGCCCTTTCTTCCAGAAATTTTCCCAGCATTATAAAAGCGATTACAACCCCTGCGGCCTCATAATATACATGTGCATGCATACCCCTGGTGTGCCAGAATTCCGGGAAAAGGGTATTGAAAACGCTGAAAATATAAGCAATACCCGTGCTCAGCGCAACCAGCGTATCCATACTGACGCTGCGGTGCCTGGCCTGTTTCCAGGCATTAATAAAGAAGCCACGGCCCAGCCAGAATACCAGAGGCGTAGCAAGCGCCCATAAAATATAGGCTGCATAGGGCAATTCCATGAAAAACATGCTGATGGCTGCAATCGGGATAGCCAGCACGATCGCCAGAATCGTCCGTGCCTTTAGCGATTTATATTTTCTTTTTTGTTGGTCTTCCGCTTCCTCTCTTGCGCTTTCTGTCTCCCCGATTAACAGGTCATAACCGATTGACAGAATGCTCTGCTTCAGCTGCTGAGGCTGAACGATACCCGGATCAAATTCCACCTGCGCTGTTTGTGTGGCGAAGTTTACAACTCCGCTTTTTACGCCCGGTTGTTTGTTCAGCGTATTTTCTATCCGGTTTGCACAGGCAGCACAGCCCATGCCCGTCACGGCAAATTGTTTCCTGACTGTCGTCATATTTGTTTAGGCATTACATCTTAATTTGCCTGCTGCTGCCTGACCACCATGATACAGCGGCTGCAAATCCTGTTTTTAATGGAAATGTTCACGTATTTTTGTTTCATGATGCTCATTTTCGCATGAGCAGATATACTTTTCTTTTCGAGCTTTCTCAAATGCCTCCCGGCCTTCTTTAAATGCGAACCAGGCAATACCCAAACTGCCTGCAACATCGATCCATCCAATGCCAAAAAGTTCATACAAAACGCTGGAAGCAAGAAGGATGAAAGAAAGATAAAAACAGGTTCTGGTGCAGTTCGCATCGGCAAGGATTGCATCAGAATCAAGTTTCCTGCCTGTATTTACTTTCATTTTCATAAGGACGAACATCGTAATAATGGAAATAGCCGAAATTATAATGCCGGCCTGGGTTGTCCCGGGCTTTTTGTGCAGAAGGAGTGATAAAGCGGAACTGACCACAAGACCTGCGGCAAGGAGGTAAAAGGCTGTACCGGTGATCAGGAGCGCTTGCCTCTCAAATCTGTCCACGTCTGATACATCCTGTACACCGGCTTTTTTCATCCGAACGATCATATGCAGGATACCGGCACCGGAAATAACTTCCACAAAACTGTCAATTCCGAAACCAAAAAGGGCCAGTGTTTCATCGCCGGCGCCGAAAAAAACCGAAACCAGGCCTTCAAACACATTGTATACAATTGTGATGATGGCCAGTATGAAGGCGTTACGGATTAATTTTGATCTGTCCATTTTTTAATCAGGGTCCCTGTTATGGTTTCCCGCACATCGCTGGGGAAGCACAGTCAAAGGATTCGGTAGTTTGATTTATAACCATGTACCTATACAACAAAGGATTTTGATTTTGGTTTAACGGGTTGTTTGTACAGCCTCCCATCCGATCATTGCCGTTTTGCGTGCATTTCCCCAGTGGTAATGCCCAATAATGCCACTGGAAAGAATTACCCGGTGACACGGAATGAGAAACGCTACCGGGTTATCTCCAATCGCACTGCCAACCGCCCTGGATGCTTTTGGCTGACGGACGAAAGCCGCAATTTCACCATAGGTCGACAAATGCCCCTTGGGTATTTTCAACAATGCTTCCCAGATTTTTAACTGAAACCCGGTCCCTTTCACGTGCAGTTTTACCGGAAGGAATTCCTTCCGGTTTCTTTCAAAGAAAGACAAGGCATGCTGGTGAATGGATTCGCTCTTGTGCCTGAAATCTGCCTTGGGAAAGTTCTCTTTCAGGGTATCCAGACCAAGGATTTTATCGTCTGCAAAGGCAAGATGGCAGATCCCTTTCGGTGTTGAGGCAATAAGTATGGTGCCAAAAGGACTTTCTGCAAAACGGTAATGGATCATCAGATTTTCCCCTCCGTTTTTGTATTCACCGGGCGTCATGCCTTCGATATGGATGAAAAGGTCGTGCAACCGGCTTGTTCCGGATAGTCCTGTTTCAACTGTTGTATCCAGCAGTGTGGCATTGTGCTCTTTCAGCATTTTTTTTGCGTATTCCACCGTGATGTATTGTAAAAACTTCTTTGGGCCTACCCCTGCCCATTCAGAAAACATCCGCTGGAAATGAAACGGACTCAGGTTAACCTCTGAGGCAATCCGGTCTAAATGGGGTTGCTCCCTGAAGTGGGTGTAAATATATTCGATCGCCCGGGTTATGCGTCTGAAATTTATATCATTTTGATTCTCCATTTTGCTACAGGTGATTTATTAACGGTTGCTA
>JAGDMB010000263.1 GCA_017860375.1 Bacteroidota bacterium
TCTGGGGCGCGAAGCCTTACCGGGCAAAAGAGACCGGAATGGATAAATTGACTCCCTGCTTCAATCTGAAAAGAAGCCGGTATTTAAAAGGATGCGTTTCATGCAGCAGCGTGCGCCCGGATATCAACCAAATCCCTTCAGCTTTTTGAGGCTTTTCCGTAATTCTGTTGCTATCCTTTTATCAATTTTATCGGCATACGGCATGATATGGTCCCGGGTTTCTGTGCAGTACCGGCTTATGAATTCCTTATTGTTGGTGGAAAAAAGGCTGTTCACATTGGATAAACGGTCAGCCAGTTTTAAGAGCCGGGCATGGCGGGTGCCTGTTTGCATGATCCGTTCAAGAAATACCGATTTTGGCTCTTCCTTACCTGCTGCCGTCCTGCGGGTCAATTCCTGAACCAGGTCGTACACATCCTGACCGTCATGATCCGTTGCAATGATGCGGTGAAAATCCGTAAAACCGGCCCTGGGACCGTCTTCCATCAGATCGTGTATCAAGGAGGCCTTTATAAGCACCGGGTCATCGTATCCGAATTCAATCAATATGGCAAATGTCTCCACCTGGTGACGAAACATGTTACCAAAACCCTTCCTTTCTATCTTTATAAGGTGACGGGCAAGTTCAATATAGGGCCAGACAATGGTTTTCATAGCATGAAGGCTAAAGATACTCGTTTTCGGTGAATACAGAAAGGAAGCAAGCCGAATGATTACGGAAATTCAGTATCCTTTATTTCTGGGTCCAGGAATTGTATCCACCCGGGCAGAAAATTTTCCTTAACCTTCTCCGATTCGTTGCATTATTTAATAAATTTGATAAAATCTAAATTCCTATCCTATGAAAAAAATGATAAACAGGTTATTTCTCTTTTTCATCCTGGTCTGCAGTACTGGTTTCACTTTTAATTGCTGGTGCCAGCCGGAAAGCCAGGCAGAACATGACCAGCGGATGGAATGGTGGCGCGAGGCCCGGTTTGGGCTTTTCATTCACTGGGGATTGTATGCAGTCCCTGCCGGGGAATGGAAAGGAGAGACCAATCACGGAGAATGGATACGCACCACAGCACAAATACCCCTTGAGGAATACGACCGGTTTGTTAAGGATTTCAATCCCGTAAAATTCGATGCCGGCACCTGGGTGAAAATGGCCAAGGATGCCGGTATGAAATACATTGTCATCACATCGAAACACCACGACGGTTTCTGCCTTTTCAATTCGCAGTTTACTGATTTCGATATTATGTCAACCCCCTTTCAGCGTGATATCCTGAAGGAACTGTCCGATGCCTGCAAAAAGGAAGGGATAAAAATGTGCTGGTATCATTCAATCATGGACTGGCACCATCCCGATTACCTGCCGCGAAGGGACTGGGAGACGGATAGATCCACTGCGGGGGCTGACTTTGACCGTTATGTGGAACATATGAAAAATCAGCTCAGGGAATTGCTAACCAATTATGGAGAAATCGGAGTTCTGTGGTTTGACGGGGAATGGGAAAGTACCTGGAATGAAAAATACGGAAAAGAAATATATGAGTATGTCCGAAGTCTTCAACCGGCCATTATCGTCAATAACCGCGTAGGAGCCGCCCGCGAGGGGATGGAAGGATCAACAAAAGAGGGCGGTTTCGGAGGTGACTTCGGAACCCCGGAACAGCAGATCCCGGCTACCGGTCTTCCGGGAGTGGACTGGGAGACCTGCATGACCATGAACGATCACTGGGGTTACAATAAAAATGACCGCAACTGGAAATCCACCCGGTCCATCATCCAAATGCTGGCGGATATCGCATCCAAAGGTGGAAATTACCTGCTCAATGTCGGACCCACGGCGGAAGGACTTTTTCCACAGGAGAGCATCGACCGGCTGAAGGAAATTGGTCAGTGGATGAAAACCAACGGGGAAGCCATCTATGGAACACAGGCAAGCCCTTTTAGCAAACTGAGCTGGGGACGTTGCACCCAAAAGAAAATTGACTCCGGAACACGGTTGTATTTTCATGTATTTGACAAACCAGCGGATGGGAAGCTTATCATTCCCGGATTGTTTAATACACCCGGTGCAGTATTCCTGCTGGCCGACCCGGATAAAAAACCGTTGGGCACCAGTCGCAGCGATGACGCTGTCATCGTTACACTGCCGGAGGAAGCAAAAGATCCGTATGACCTGGTGGTCGTAATGGACCTCGCGGGCTCCCCGGATGTTAGCCTGCCTCCCGTCATTATGGCTTCCTCTCCGGTTTTTATTGAAAAAGCGGATGTAACCCTTACTTCTGACCGGGAAAATATTGCCATTCATTATACCCTCGACGGCAGTGCCCCCGGCATCCAATCGCCGCTTTATTCAGGTCCGGTTTCCATTGACCGCACCACCACCGTTTCAGCCCGTTCCTTCCGCGAAGGAAAACCTGTAAGTCCGGTTACCCAGCTGATTATCCGGAAAACCAATCCACTGCCTGCAAAAAAAGTGGAAAAAGTAAAGGGAGGCTTGCATTACAGGTATTTTGAGGGCAACTGGGACAGCATCCCTGATTTTTCAGTGTTAACGCCGGTTTTGGAAGGGATTACCCGCCAGGTTGATCTTTCCTTCAAGAAACAGCCTGATTATTTTGCGGTGGAATACAACGGATATATCGCGGTCCCAGCCGACGATGTATATACCCTGTACCTTTCATCCGATGACGGCAGTCGTTTGTATATCGGCGAAGAACTATTAATTGATAACAATTTCCAGCACGGCATTGTGGAGAAATCAGGAATTATCGCATTACGTGCAGGATTGCATCCGATACGGATTACCTTTTTTGAGAAAACCGGAGGGGATCATATTTCCCTGGCGATCAGCAGTGCCGGGACGAATAAAATAGCGGTGAAGGATTCCATGCTATTTGTTGAGGAAGAATAGTTTTGGATGTGTGATGGGATTACTACGTGATCCCGGAAGGGGGGCCGAAGTAAAAGGAAATTGCACCTCTCTCCGCTTCGCGTCGATGTAATTTTTTTCTCAGGCCAGCTTGCAAACTGCGTTTGCGCTAGCCTGAGAAAAAAATCCCCTCCCGAAAATTCGGGAAGGGTGCAATTTCCTTTTGCGGAGAGAGCGGGATTCGAACCCGCGAGCCGCTTTTGGCGACTACACGCTCTCCAGGCGTGCTCCTTAGACCACTCGGACATCTCTCCTTCGTCTTTCAAAACCGGGGCGAAAATAAGTAAAATTTTTGATTCCTCTCTTCTCAATCGGTTATTTCTCCCCGTAATGACTTCTGCATCTGCGCCTCAATTTTCTTTTTGTCCGTATGCATGCCCAGCAGGAACATCAGCTTTGTAACCGCAGCCTCCAGCGTCATATCCAACCCTGTGATTACACCGGCATCCGCAAGCCTGCGACCGGTTTCATACGTCCCCATGGATACACTGCCGATCCGGCACTGGGTAATATTTACAGCAACGATCCCGCGCTCAACAGCTTCTTTCATACACCGGATGAACCAGGGATCGCCGGGTGCATTACCGGCACCGAATGTTTCAAGAACCAGTGCCCGCAATCCCTGCGCTCCTGCCAATGCCTCCACCACCTGTTGGTTCATTCCCGGAAACAGTTTTAAAATGGCAATCCGGGTATCCAGGTTTTTATGGACAACCAGCGAAAGATCCTTGTCAGGATATCGCACGGCACTGTAATTATACCGGATATGAACACCGCTCTCGGCCAGAGGCGGATAATTCCCTGATATAAAAGCATTGAAATCCTCCACATTGTATTTTGAGGTCCTGTTCCCACGGTACAGCCGGTTCTCAAAAAAAATACCGACTTCAGGAATGACCGGCCTGTCATTTTTCACAGCGGCAGCAATTTCCACCGACGAGATGAGATTTTCTTTGCCGTCTGTGCGCAAAGATCCCAATGGCAATTGCGAACCTGTGAATATTACGGGTTTTTGAAGGTTCTCCAGCATGAAACTCAGTGCCGAGGCAGAATACGACATCGTATCGGTACCGTGAAGGACAATAAATCCGTCAAACCTGTCATAGTTGGATTCAATGACCTCCGCCATTTTGATCCATACGCCGGGCGTCATATCCGAAGAATCAATGGGCGGATCAAAGGCATAGGAGGACAGGTTGTATCCGAATTTTTTCAGCTCGGGAACTTCTCCCAGGATATTGTCAAAACCAAAAGGTTTTAGAACACCGGTCACCGGATCCTGCACCATACCGATCGTGCCACCTGTATATAAAAACAATAGGGAGGTCTTTCCTGTTTTCATCTTGTGTCTTTATGATTCAATCCAAATAATGTACATGCATTTTCTGTTGTTTTCCGCGCTATTTCCCCGATATCCAACGATTTCAACCGGGCCAACGTTTCCGCAA
>JAGDMB010000046.1 GCA_017860375.1 Bacteroidota bacterium
TCTTGCGGGGGATCGCAGGGCAGCATGCGGTTCAGCGCCGGCAGCGGGTTTATCCCTTACCAGAATAACCTATCCGGATCGGGTAAAAAAAAGGGATTGTTAACATTTATTCATGATATTGTATCCACTGAAATCAGTTAAGCCTTATTATTGCATTTCATTTATAGCGTTTTATTGTATAGGATCAACTTTAATGCATTCGGATTATGAAAAAAGCCTTTATTCTGGTTTTCATCATGGCCGTTATAAGCAATATGTCCTATTCCCAGATGGGCATTCCCAAAGCACAGGCCATGTTTATCTTCAATTTCTGCCGGTTGATCGAATGGCCGGCATCCTACAGGACCGGAACTTTTAAAATTGCTGTCCTGGGCACGTCAGCCGTTGCCGATGAACTTGAGGTATATACCCAGGGGAAAAAAATAGGTTCCCAGGAAATTCAAATCATTCGCTTCAAGTCACCGGAAGAAATCAATTCATGCCATATCCTTTTTGTTCCCTTTGCGCGGTCAAAACAATTGACCGAAATTTCATCCGCCTGTAACAGCGCAGGAAAGAGTATTCTGATCATCACAGAAAAGAACGGCGCCTTGAATGAAGGTTCTGCCATAAATTTCATCATACAGGAAGATAAACTCAAATTTGAACTGAAAGGTGAAAATGCGAGCAAATACGGGATAAAAGTCAGCTCCAAACTCCAGGAAATGGCAATGATGGGTGCCTGATCCTTATTTCTGCTTTAATCCTACCCGACTTGTTGTTGGCTTTTCAGGCATTTTTTGTCTGCGTTATGTAACTTTTATATGCTGTTAGCCGTTTTACATAATGGTTTTGTCATTAATTTTGGCATACCTATCAAGCATTCTTCGGCAACGGAAATTGCGGCTCGACTTTTGAGAGATGATTGGATAAAATATAACCATTAAAGGATTGGTCATGAAAAAAATCGTACTATGGATTGGTTTGATATGCCTGATCCTGCCTTTGCAGGCACAAACCGGAATACCCAAAGCACAAGCCATGTTTATCTACAATTTCTCAAGGCTGGTTGAATGGCCTTTGTCCTATAAATCAGGTCCCTTTGTTATTGGTATTCTCGGAGGTTCAGCCGTAGCCGATGAACTCGAAGTGTATGCCCAGGGGAAAAAAGTCGGCACGCAGGATATTCAGGTCAAAAGGTTTAAAACAATGCAGGAGATTACGGTTTGCCATATTTTATTCATTCCCTTTGCACGTACCAAGCAAATGGCTGAAATCCTGAGCGCCTTGCAGGGAAAAAACACCTTGCTTATCACAGAAAAAAACGGGGCATTGAATGAAGGTTCTGCCATTAACTTTGTCATCCTTGCCGATAAAATTAAATTTGAACTGCAAGCGGATAATATCACCAAATACGGATTGAAGTACAGTTCAAAACTCCAGGAAATGGCTAATGCCGGTTCCTGAAGCCTTATACGCAGTCATCGTTCCATATTTCCCATGCTTTTTCAGCCTGCAGGCTGAGCATAGAAAGCCCGTTGACAACGCGCGCCCCCCATTGTTTTCCCCTTGCAAGGAATTTTGTCTCCGCCGGATTGTATATTAAGTCGTACAACAAATGCTTCACCGTGATAAATTCATAGGGAATATCCGGGCAGGCATCTGTATCAGGAACCATACCCACCGGAGTTGTATTGACGATGAGCTGGGCATGGTAAAGAACAGGTCCGCAAAGGTCAGTGTAGGAAATCTGATCACTCCGCATGGGATGACGGGAAACAAAAAGGCACGAAATTCCCAACTTTTTCAGTACCGAGGCTACTGCTTTGGCGGCCCCGCCTGTACCAAGAATTATGGCATCGGTAATATTCTTATTCAGGAACGGTAACAGGGAGGTATAAAATCCAAAAGAATCTGTATTGTATCCTTTGAGAAATGGTTTTCCGCGGTGCCGGTCTATTTTAACCGTATTTACCGCACCTATTTCAGAGGCATTATCATCGATGTAGTCAAGGTGGGCCAAGACTTTTTCTTTGTAGGGAATGGTTACATTAAATCCTTGCAGATCAGGAGTATCCTTCACCAATCGGGATAATTCCTCAAGCGATTGCAGGGGAAAATTCTCGTAGCGGCACTCCGAAAGATTCTCCCGTGCAAACTTCTCTTCAAAATAATGCTTTGAGAAGGAATGCGACAACGGGTATCCGATGAGACCATATCGTTTCATACTGCAGGTTGTTGCGCCGCCAACACCGGCGAAAGTCCTTCGTTTCGCCGGGCCTGGCGAATGAATTGTTCAGATCTTGGCATATTTCCCGGAATCAGGCCTGTACTCTTTTAACCGGTCGGGAAGAAAATCAAAAAATGTATCTCCGCGCAGGCCACGCCTCAGGCATTCCAAAGGAATTACATCCACAGGAGCAATATTTCCCAGGTTGGTATTCGCTCCCAGAAGTTTGATAAACCATACCTGCTGCTTGCCGGTGGGGGCCTCCCAAAGAATTTGACCCGGTTTTATCTGGCCGGTAATATGGGATATCAGTTCTTCGTTAGCCGTGCCGTCATTATGATAAATTCCTACCGTTCCGCTTTCACGTGCTTCCGCAATGACTTTCCATGCTCCGGTAGCAAGTTCGGTTTTCATCATCTCAATCCAGACCTCATCGGGTATTTCTACCCCTTTTTGTTTGGAACCGACTTCGGAAAGTACGGTAACGTATTTTGACAAACGGCTTATGTAATCAAGTTTCTGATGGTGAGGCATATACATTGATCCATCGGATATTTCAGCGGTATCCAGTTTCAGCCTTTCAATCAGCTTCATATACTCATCCACCATATCCCGGATGGCAAAAGCCTCAAATAAGGTTCCTCCCAGGTATACCTTTATCTTTGATTCCTGGTAAAGCCTGATCTTGGTCTCAAGTATTTTTCCGGTCACAACGGCAGTGCCAAAGCCAAGTTTCACCAGATCGGTATACTCCGAACAGCTTTCTATGAAGTTCTCGGTTTCCCGTATGCTTAATCCCTTGTCCATCATCATCGTCAAACCTTCATCCCTTGGTTTCACAGGACGATCAGGCATATAGGGCAACTTTATTTCCATGACATTTTTGTTTTATGATTGGTTATTGTATGGATCTCGGATGCAAAAGTAATTTATTTTCCCTGACCGGGATTTTCTGGCTGTTTTATTTCATCTGCGGTTTGGAAAGCCTCAGCATATCCCAATCAGGGCATAGTTTCAGGGCTCACTTGTTCAAATGTATTTTTTGCATCGGTGTACAAGGTTTTTAGCTCGCCCACCAATGGATCGCTATTGCCCAGTCCATCTGCAATACGATCGAGATGTTCTTTCAGGGATAACAGCGTTTCAGCACCGCTGATGGTGTTCTTTTTCACCTGGTCTTTCTGCTTCAGCAGAAGGTTGATCTCGAGCATTCCTGACAATGCATCACCAAACTCCAGTAGTTCTTTAGCGGCATCATGGCCATAGTGCGATACCAGTATCTTCCATAATGAAAAATCAGGGTCATACGCATCCATGTTCCAGTAAAAATCAAGGGCTGTAAGCATTTTTATTTCTTCAAGCTCCGATTGAACGGATTGATTGATAACAACCCTGTTCCTGTTTATCCGGTCTTTATTAAAGCACAATTCATCATTGCTATAGGGTTCAAAGAAATTATAGAGCCGCAGCTTGTGGGGATAAAACGGCGTGGATCCGCCGTAGCCGGCCTTTTTTGAAACCGTCATCAGGGAATTGTCCAGCAATACAGGTGAGCTGTTCAGCAGGCTGTTGTATCTGAAAATATCCGCCGCATCTGTATTAATGGTATAGAATGAGCTTCCCGACCAAAGAAAACTCACTTCTTCATCCAGATCATCTATCAGCGTGGCCAGAAAAACATCGGCATAACCCAGGGAATAGTCCACCAGTTCATTGTTATACCAGGGCAGGCAATATTCCAGGCACTGACCGGGACAATTGTCCAGCATGTAATTTTTCAGCTGCATAATCAACCGGGATTCCTCCCTGAATTTATCGGTCAGTTTAAGCACTTCGACGGGATTATACACCAGGGTTGAATCTTCAGGGAAAAGAAAAGACGGAGCTACCGACAATCCTGCAGCATGGGCTTCTTTTCCGGTCTCAATAATTTCTTTCAGCAGGCTTTCTCTTCCGGTTGTCAAGGCTTTAAAAAGATCATCCGCAGGCGCATCAGAAGGGGTTGAAGCAATGCCGGGATCAGAGCCAGGCACAATCCATTGGAAAAACCGGAATAAATCCGGATTTTCCCACTGGCTGCCAAAGGATTTCAGGGAATTCAAATAGAACGGTGCCGTCGAATCGGGATCCAAACCAATATAGGCGCCATTGAGTTTATACGTCAACAGATCCTGAATCCTACTGCGGTGATAATCAAGTTCCGTTTGGTCTTTCCATGCCTTTATGCTGTAAAAGCGCTGATGGGTATCCGGAAAATCAATGATCCGCGCATTATAAAATACCGGAACGCGGTGATCAAACAATTGCAGAACCGTGCTGGCCGCGTAAAAATCTCCGGTTTCGCTATTCCCGGCAAGGAAAATCACATTGGGCAGATCATTGCTGGTAAAGACAAAATATCCCTGATCATGACCGGAAATTGCATGTAACGGAAGGAATTCTCTGTACTTTTCATACAATGGCGTTTTGCCAATGCTGAAAACAAGCGTAGATTGATTCAGCTCATTCTGGCTGATGGAGGACTGGACTTTCACCTGGGACAAGAGATCCTCACCGGCTTCGGCTTTCTTCATGACCTGTTTGATCTTTTCAAGCAACAGGGCTGCAGCCTGTTCCGTTTCTTTGCCTGACCGGGAGGGCACAATAATTTTGGGCAGTGATGCTGCCTTTTGTCCTGGTTTATACAGGACCACGGATCCCAGTTTGCTTATCTTTTTAGGAGTGGGGAGGATCAAATCCTGCTTTGTCAGCGTGGAATCCATGATAAGGCTGAATCTCTCAAGGGGGGTAAAATTGGCACGGGTATAATGAAAATCAACATCGTCAATCCACATGGTACCGGTTCCTTTCAGACCAATAAAAATTCGCACATACCGCGCATTATCGGGAATATCGCCTTCGCTGAAGGGGAAGCTGTGGGATTTGCCGATCACTCTGCCCCAGGCAAATTCTTTAATATAGTTGAAGTTCGCAAAGGAAAGGGATTTAAAGGAATTATCGATTTTCTGGTCTTTGAATGGCATCAGGTACCGTGAGTCAATCAGAATCTTATTCTTGTCATAATACAGAATCTTAACGTCAATGGCATCATGCATGCGGGTTCCGAGGCGCGCGCTATAAGGCCGGATATCCTGCAGGCGGGTATAAAAAGAAAAGGAATAATTACCGGGCACAACCCGTATAAAGGCACTCATGATTCCATCGCCGTTTTCCACCATCTCATCCGCGGCCGCCCGCGAAATCTTTACGGCATGTTTTCCTGAATATACATTTTCATCTGTCAGCGAAGAGTCTGCGATCCGATCGATCCATTGCACATCGTCACCGGTTTGCTGCCATCCGTCGATTGAATAGGATTTGCGCAGGCTGTCTACCGACAGCCATTTACCCGTTTCAAATGAACCGTTGCGGACCAGGTTCCCTTTTTCGATTTTCTGCTGCCGGATAAAATAGGGAATGGCCAGGACATTATTGCTTGACCAGGCCGGTAGATGACTTTCCTGTTTACCGGCCTGACGGCAGGAGGAGCTTATTAAGCCTGCAAGGATCAATAAAGCCGCAAAGGTCAGGTGTTGAAGCTTCACCGGGGCAATGGGTTTTCTGTGACTCGAAAATTCCATATTTTCCGTTACACTTGATTACAGAATCCTATGGATATATTGTTTTTTTTGCCGAAAGCAATGTATTTTTCAGCAAGGCGACGACGGTCAGTAAGCCCACACCACCCGGAACCGGGGTGATGTAACTGCAGTGCGGGGCCACCTCATCAAATTTGACATCTCCGATCAGCTTCCATCCCGATTTTGTCACCTCCGATTTCATACGGGTTATTCCCACATCGATAACCACCGCTCCTTCCTTGACCATGTCGGCCCTGATAAATTCCGGCTTACCCATGGCCGCTATCAGAATATCAGCCTGCCGTGTAATATCCTTCAGGTTTACCGTGCGGCTATGGCACAGGGTTACTGTGGCATCACCGGGATATCCTTTGCGGGAAAGCAGGATGCTGACAGGTTTGCCAACAATATTGCTGCGGCCGACCACCACACAGGATTTTCCGGCAGTCGGGATATTATAGCGTTTCAGGATCTCCAAAATGCCGGCCGGGGTTGCGGACAGATAAGAAGGTATGCCAATCACCATCCGGCCAATGTTCATAGGATGAAAACCATCCACATCCTTCCGTATATCAATGGCTTCGATGACATGCCTTTCGGCAATATGAGGCGGTAACGGAAGCTGAACGATCAAACCGTCAATATCGGCATCGTCATTCATGGCGGCAATTTTAAGCAGCAGTTCCTTTTCTGTAACCTGTTCTTCAAACCTCACGAGGGTGGACTTTATACCCACTTCAGCACAGGCTTTGACCTTGCCTGCCACATAGGTTTCACTTCCTCCATCATGACCGACAAGTATGGCTGCCAGATGGGGCGTTTTACCACCCGCAGCTTTGAAGGCTGCAACTTCGGAGGCTATCTCCTGCTTCATTTCAGCGGTCAGCTTTTTTCCGTCGAGCAATTGCATAATGCCGGATTTCTTTTATTCGTTATATAGTCGCACCGTTGCGCCTTTCCTCTCAAGGTTTGCCCCGGAACTGAGGCATGTTGGACAGAGCCCGGACGGCATTTTTACCTCCGGTCATCATTTTCATCATTTTCCGGGTTTCATCAAATTGCTTTACCAGCCGGTTCACATCCTGAACGGAAGTACCGCTTCCATCCGCAATGCGTTTTCGTCGTGAACCGTTGAGGATCTCAGGAGCTGTCCTTTCCAGAGGAGTCATCGAATGGATGATGGCCTCAATACCTTTAAAAGCATTGTCATCGATATCCATATTCTTCAATGCTTTTCCGACACCGGGAATCATACCGGCCAGGTCTTTCACGTTGCCCATTTTTTTAATCTGCTGGACCTGGTTAAGAAAGTCATCGAGCCCAAACTGATTTTTCGCAATTTTTTTCTGTATTTTTCTGGCTTCCTCCACATCGAACTGTTCCTGAGCCTTTTCCACCAGTGTAACGATGTCGCCCATTCCGAGGATCCTGTCAGCCAATCGTTCAGGGTGGAAAACCTCGATCGATTCAAGCTTCTCACCCGAGCTGATGAATTTAATCGGTTTATCGACCACCGAACGTATGGAAAGGGCAGCACCACCCCGTGTGTCGCCATCAAGCTTTGTCAGTACCACCCCATCGAAGTCGAGCTTTTCATTGAATTCCCTGGCCGTATTAACCGCATCCTGTCCGGTCATCGAATCCACCACAAAAAGCACTTCCTGAGGATCGACTGCCTTTTTAATGGCGGCAATCTCATTCATCATTTGTTCGTCAATGGCAAGACGGCCGGCGGTATCGATGACCACCAGGTCATGACCAAGCCGCTTCGCCTCTCTGATACCAGATTGTGCGATCTTAACCGGATTGTTGTTCCCCTCCTCCGTGTATACCGGAACATTGATCTGCTGTCCGAGTATCTTCAGCTGTTCAATAGCCGCAGGCCTGTATACGTCACCGGCGATCATCATGGGACTTTTTCCGCGTTTGGAACGCAGGTATGAGGCCAGCTTGGCTGAAAAGGTGGTCTTACCCGAACCCTGTAACCCGGCTATGAGAATGACAACGGGATTGCCCTTCAGGTTTATGTCAACATGGGTACTGCCCATGAGCTCAACCAGTTCATCATGAACGATTTTAACCATCATCTGGCCGGGTTGAACCGCAACCAGAATTTTTTGCCCCAGGGCCTTTTGCTTTACAGAATCAGTAAAGTTTTTGGCTGTTTTGTAATTCACGTCGGCATCAAGCAAGGCACGGCGCACCTCCTTAAGGGTTTCGGCCACATTGATATCCGTAATCCTTCCCTGTCCCTTCAGTATTTTAAACGACTGTTCCAGCCGCTCTGACAAGCTTTCAAACATAGTGCAATCCTATATTAGAAATACAAATATAATCAAAACCGGTTATTTCACTTTTTCACATTCTCTCGGGAACCTCGATTCCCAGCAATCCCATCCCTTTTTTTATGACCTTTGATGCAAGAACAGACAGCAACAGCCGCATATCCTTTATCCCGCTGTCCGCTTCCTTCAGAATGGAATAGTCGTGGTAAAACTGGTTGTACTCCCTGGCCACGTCATACATATAATTGGCAATGAGAGAGGGATTAAAAGACTGTCCTGCGTCTTTAATCACCAGGGGAAAATCGTGAATCATTTTCAGGATATTCTTTTCCTTTTCGTTCAGGGAAAGATCGATCCTTGTTTTTTCAGGAATTGTCATTCCGTTTTCCCCGGCTTTGCGGAACACAGATCGTATCCGTGCATGCGTATACTGTATGAAAGGGCCTGTATTTCCGTCAAAGTCGATGGATTCCCTTGGATTAAAGGTCATATTTTTTACCGGATCCACTTTCAGAATAAAATACTTCAGGGCCCCCAGGCCGATGATCCGGAATATTTCTTCTTTCTCACCGGGTGACAGCCCCTCCAGTTTTCCCAGGCCTGAAGACATTTCACGGGCGGTGTTGATCATTTCATCCATCAGGTCATCGGCATCTACAACCTTACCTTCACGCGATTTCATCTTGCCCTCAGGAAGTTCCACCATGCCGTATGACAGGTGGTAGAGGGTTTTTGCCCATGGAAATCCCAGTTTATCAAGGACCAGGCGAAGCACCCTGAAATGATAGTTTTGTTCATTGCCCACCACATACACCATGCGGGAGGGATGGTACTCATTCTTCCTCACCTGGGCTGTGCCAATGTCCTGCGTGATGTACACCGATGTACCGTCGGCACGAAGCAGCACTTTTTCGTCAAGTCCCTCCGCCGTCAGATCAACCCATACAGAACCATCCGGATGCTGGCGGAATATTCCATTTTTAAGTCCTTCCAGCACCGTATCGCGGCCCACGAGGTAGGTGTCGGATTCATAATATATTTTGTCGAAGGTTATTCCCAGCCGCCGGTAGGTTTCGGTAAATCCGATGTAAACCCATTCATTCATTGTTTTCCACAGGGCGATAACGGAAGGATCCCCGAACTCCCATTTTCTCAACATCTCCTGCACCTCAAGGAGCAGCGGTGCCTTTTTTTCTGCTTCTTCCCGCGATATTCCGCTTTCTATCAAACCGGAAACCTCTTGTTTATAATATTGATCAAATTTCACGTAGTAGTCACCCACCAGGTGATCCCCTTTTTTCCCTGAGGATTCGGGGGTTTCACCCCCACCCCATTTCTGCCAGGCCAGCATCGATTTACAGATGTGAATACCACGATCGTTCACCAGGTTGGTTCTGACAACCTTTTTTCCCGTGGCTTCAATGATGTTGCAGACGGAACATCCCAGCAAATTGTTCCGGATGTGCCCCAGATGCAATGGCTTATTGGTGTTGGGCGAAGAATATTCAATCATAACGGTTTCGGCCGCTTCGCATACCGGCATAATTCCGAAATTTTCCTCATCCAGCGCATGATTAAGGAATTCCAGGTAAAACCGGTCGCCGATTGACAGGTTGAGAAAGCCTTTGACCACGTTGAAAGCAACCACTTCCCTGACATGCTCCTGCAGGTATGTGCCAATCTCCTGTCCGGTAATTTCGGGAGCTTTTCTTGAAATCCCGAGCAACGGGAAGACGACCAGGGTTATATCCCCTTCAAATTCCCGCTTTGTCTTCTGCAACTGGATGGAATCGGATGAAACAGGTTTTCCGTACAACTGCGGGATACCTGCTATAAGCGCTTGATTTATAATTTCTTCAATATTCATACAGCAACCTTCGTGAACCGGCCACAAAGATAGTATTTGAACCTAACTTTTCTAATAAACATTCGCGTCAATCATTGCTTTTTCCAATTTTTTTTTCTTTATTTATTGTCTTAACCAAACTGGTTTTTGAACCTGTACCGATTTTTTTTATACAACTAAAATCAATACCATGTCTGCTGAACCTGTAAAATATTCACTGAATCCCTCGGGTGAAAAGTTTGCCATTCCGCAACCCAAGGATTATGAAAATGAGCTCAGACGCCTTGAGAAGCTCGCGAAAAAAGCAAAATCCGAAAATAAAGAGGTGGTGGTGGTTATGGGGGTCGGATTTGTGGGCGCCGTTATGGCTGCCATCATTGCCGACACCCGGGATAAAAAAGGCTCCCAAAGTAAATTTGTAATCGGTTGCCAGAGGCCCAGTGCACGAAGTTACTGGAAAATTCCCATGCTCAACAGGGGTGAATCTCCCATAAAAGCAGAAGATCCCGAAGTGGACCGGCTTATTACAAACTGTGTGCTGAAAAATAAGACCTTAACGGCCACTTACAACAGTGACTGCCTTAAACTGGCTGATTGTGTTGTGGTGGACGTACAATGCGATTACAAGAAGAAGGAACTGGGAAACATGAAGACCGGGGAAGCAGACATGGCCGCACTTGAAGCCACCATGAAAACCATCGGTGAAAAAATACAATCCCACTGTCTGGTGCTTATAGAAACCACGGTTGCTCCCGGAACTACCGAATTTGTTGCCTGGCCGATCCTTAAAAAGGCCTTTTCCCTCAGGGGTATTAAGTCAGAGCCTTTGCTGGCCCACAGTTTTGAAAGAGTGATGCCCGGAAAGGAATACGTCTCCAGCATACGCGATTTCTGGCGTGTTTGTTCGGGTTGCAACAGCGAAGCAAGGAAAAGGGTAGAAAAGTTCCTTCATGAGGTACTCAACACCAAAGATTTTCCCTTAACGGTAATGGACCGCCCCATTGAGTCCGAAACCACCAAAATAGTTGAAAATTCATACCGTGCTGCAACGCTTGCTTACCTGAACGAATGGAGCATTTTTGCCGAACGCAACGGGGTTGACCTGATCAAGGTCATCAAGGCCATAAAAATGAGACCAACCCACAGCAACATTATATTTCCCGGCCCCGGCATCGGCGGCTATTGCCTGCCAAAGGACGGCGGACTGGGGTATTGGGCTTATCAGCATATCCTGGGTTTTGAAGACGGTGACCATATTTTTAAAATTACTCCTGTTGCCATTGACATCAATGATACCCGGGCTTTGCATGTTGCCGAACTGACCCGTGACGCTTTGCGCAATATGGGTCGCTATATTGCCGGTGCCAAGGTGCTTTTATGCGGTGCCAGCTACCGGCAGGATGTGGGTGATACCCGGTACAGCGGCAGTGAACTGGTGGTGCGGAAACTTACCGAAATGGGCGCAGAACTGAAGGTGCATGATCCTTATGTGGATCATTGGTATGAACTTGAAAGCCAGGAGGACTATCCTGCACCTGATCAATCGTGGTCGAGGTTCTTCCGCAACCAGGAAGATCTTCGGAATCTGCGCATCAGCAAAGATTTAAAGTCCTCTTTAAAGGGTGTTGAAGCCCTGATCCTGGCCGTGCCTCATCATCAATACCTTAAACTGAATCCCTCTGACATCGTCAAATGGGCCGGAAATCCGGTTGCCATTATTGACTGTTTTGGCATATTATCCGATGACACCATCCGGCAGTATTTTAAACTGGGATGTGAAGTCAAGGCTTTGGGAAGGGGACATATTCAGCGCATCAAGGAAGAAAGCCGGAGAAGTCG
>JAGDMB010000047.1 GCA_017860375.1 Bacteroidota bacterium
TGAAATTTTCACCCCTGCCGGAGATCGACATGGAGCCTGAACAGGCGGACACAGGATTCTCTGCAAAAACCAGTATCCTCCAGTTCCCGCACCTTATCATGGGTGTAGTAGCCCTGTTCTTTTATGTAGGAGCTGAAGTAATTGCCGGCGATACCATCATCCGGTACGGGCTTTCCCTCGGTATTCCTTTGCAGTCGGCCAAATACTTTACTTCCATGGTACTGATTGCCATGATTGTAGGATATATTGGCGGAATTGTTTTAATTCCCAAGGTATTGTCACAGCGTACGGCGTTGCTGGGTTGTGCCATGCTGGGGATTGTGTTTTCCCTGCTGGCCCTTTTGGTTCCGGTCCATCTTCAGCTGAGTATGCCGTTCATCGATCTGATGACATTATCCAAAGTGACCTTGACGATCCCGCTCACCGTGTTTTTTATTGCCCTGCTGGGTTTGGCCAATTCCCTTGTCTGGCCGGCCATATGGCCACTTGCCATTCATAACCTGGGGGGATATATCAAAACAGGGACCGCATTGCTCATTATGGCCATCGCAGGAGGAGCCCTGTTGCCTTTGCTTTGGGGAAAACTGTCCGATACGCTGGGATCCCAGCAAGCGTATGTGGTTTTGCTGCCCTGTTACCTTATTATTTTATTTTATGCGGTAAGGGGATACAAATTGAGAACATGGAAATAAACCAATGATCCGATTAGCATATGAAACCTTCATTAGTGATCCTCGCTGCCGGTATGGGCAGCCGGTATGGCAGCCTCAAGCAGGTTGACCGTTTTGGACCGTCGGGAGAGACCATCGTCGAATATTCCATATACGACGCCCTGAGGGCTGGTTTTGGCAAGATCGTCATGGTGGTACGAAAGGAATTTGTGAACGATTTTAAAGACCTGATCCTCCGAAATGCGATGACAAAGGCCGAGATTGACTTTGCTTTTCAGGAACTTGAAAACATTCCGGAAGGATTGTCCGTACCCAACGACCGGGCAAAACCATGGGGAACCGGGCATGCCTTGCTGGTGGCCGGTAAGAACATTTCCACCCCTTTTGCAGTAGTCAATGCCGATGATTTCTACGGGGCCGCTTCCTATAAAGTGATGGCAGATTTTCTGATTCAATCCCCGGAGGAAAGCATGGATACCTATTGCATTGTGGGGTATACCCTGGAGAATACCCTTTCTGAATCAGGCCATGTTTCAAGAGGGGTTTGCATGACCGATGAAGACGGCTTCCTGAAGAGCATTTCGGAGCATAAAAAGATCTTCCGGCGCGATAATGCCATTATCAGTCAGCTTGACGAAACACATACCATGGAATTTACAGGGAAAGAGATCGTCTCGATGAACCTGATGGGATTTACCCCTTCTCTTTTTCATCACCTCGATGCACAATTCCGAACTTTCATTCAGAACAATATAGACAACCTGAGCGCTGAGTTCTATCTGCCTGCCGTTATAAACAACGTGGTCAGGGAAGGCAAAGCCAGGGTTAAGGTACTGCAGACCAGCGAAAAATGGTTTGGGGTCACGTATAAAGAAGACCGTCCCATGGTAATCAACAGCCTGATCAAACTGCTTGAAGCGGGGGTATACCCGGTGAACTTATGGGAATGACGCAGAGGAAAAAAGAACAGAAAATCAGAACAGTGTATAAATAAAGGGTGCCAGTGCACTTCCGCTGCTAAAAACTATCAGAAGGCCAAGCAGCAAAAACAGTATTATGGTAGGGATAAGCCACCATTTTTTTCTTTCCTTCATATAGTTCCAGAAGTCTCTCAGAAAGTCCATGTTCGTTTCGTATTAATTTTCTGTTTCCAAAAATAGTATAAACCGCTGAAAAACCATCAGGCCGGTTCAGGTTTCAATCGTTCCGTCCGTATTTTTTCGGTCATTGCACCGGAGTACCCTGAAAATATTCCTTCAGTCTGGCCAGTTCGGGGTAATCCGGTTCGATCTGTGCAAGTTGTTTCAGGTATCGGTCGGCATCCTGCCGCTGCCCGTTGTTCAGGCACACAAGGATCATAAGGTGAAGATAACGCGGATCGGTGTCGAAATCGCCGTACACTTTCCGCAACCGAAACAAGGCTTTCGGATGCTCGTTGTTCTTCGCATATATTTCTCCCAGCATGCGGTTTGCAACCGGTGAATCGTTGATCTTCAGCGATTCGAGCAGCACCCGTTCGGCACCCTGTTGATCGGCCTTTGCCAGCAGTTCATTGGCCTGATCAATGAATGGTTTTATTTGCACCGGGATATAGGAAGTATAGAAATACCCGCGTGGTGGAACGCTGATCTGAATGCCGGGACTCATCCGGTGCATCGACTGGAGGATCCGTGTGGCATTTTCTTTGTCATTCCTATAGGTATAGGCAATGTATAATTTGGTCAGCACTTTCATCCTGTCACTGTCTTTACCCGCTAATTCCAGGGCTTTTGAAAAATAACGGACAGCCTGGATCAGATCATTCTTAATCAGGTAGATCTCACCCGCCCTGAATCGGGCATAAAAGGATTCCTCGCAGTCCAGTGAACGGTTGTAATACTTCAGGGCCAGAGGAAGGTCACCGCTATTGATCAGACAATCCGCAGCTTTTCTGTAATACACGGGCAAGTATGGATTGATTTTAACCAGGGCATTGTATTCCCGGAAGGCATTGAAATAATCCTGTTGCTTTTCAAAGCGGATGGCAAGCTCTTCATGCGCATCACTGGTGGAGACTTCTTTGCTGGCAATAACGGTAAAAGCCAGTGAATCGAGAAAGGAAACCGGCCGGTAAATCTGCCGGTAATCAATATAGTCTTTCGATTCATCCCGAAAGGGGAAATGAAATTTCAGATTGGCGATGCGGTGATAGCCTACAAGCCGGTCGAGTTCCGTATAACCATAGGTATTCCGATAATACTCAGCGGATTTCACCGAAAATTCATCTACGTTTTTACCGATGATGCCTGACCTTGCAATGGCCTCATAGAAAGCATCGGCCAGCAGGAACTGGCCTTCGATATTGGGATGAACGTGCTCCGTCAGGAGATTGTCACCCACAATCTGATGGGGGGAATTCGATTCAAAAAGGGCAAGCGTTGGCACATAGCTGGCTTTGTACTCAACGGCAAGGCTGCGGATTTTTTCATTTATTTCACCGGAAGCCCTGAACCGGATGCAATCGTAATCCCTTGCCATCAGGTAATTCTCCTTTGCCTTTTGAAATTCATTCCTTTGTTCAGCTGCCCTGGCTTCCTTATAATAATCATCCGCTCCTTTATAATTTTCGGTTGCAATGGATTTAAACGGTTTGATATCCCGTACATTGCTTACCAGGTCGCTGACAAAAACCGGAACCTTATTTTTCCGGGCCAGGTTGAGCATGGCACCGTAATTTTTTTCAAAGTACCGGATCCCCTTCCTGTAATCCTTGCTGTTATATATAATATCGGCTTTCCTTACGACCTTCGACATAAGGGTTCCCCGCGACGGAGCCTTCCCTCCCGAAAATGTCTTTCCGATACCGCCGATACTATTTCGGATGGCCTGGTATACCTTGCTGTTCATTAGCCTGAGATGAAGCCGGATAAGGGCACGGTTATTTCCGATGGCTTCTGCAGAACCCACACCAAAAGCGCCATAAAACTCATTGTGGCCGGCATAAATGAGAATTGCATCGGGTTTTTCAGCCAGGATCTGCGGCATAAAATCCAGCAATGTAAAGGTATTGATGGCTGTGATTGCGGTATTTATCATTTCGATCTTTTTACCGGGATAGGCATCCTGCAGGCGTTCCTGCAAGATTCTTGAAAACATCAGGTTGTATTCATAGGGAAATCCGATCACGGTCGAACTGCCCATTACGAAAATGCGGAAACAATTATCCGGTTTTTTACGGAGAAAAATATCCCGTGCAGGCTCTGAGTATTCCAGCCGCTGAAAATATTTTGCTCCCACATGGGGATTGACGGTCCTGTATTCCTTGTACTGTTCATCGGGATGATCCATGAAAAGACGGGATTCATCACCGTAGTGGAAGATCCGCAAAATGAATTCCAGCAAAATAAAAAGCAAAACCGGAAAAAAAGCGATCAAAAAGTTAAACAGCAGTCTCTTTGGTTTTGGAATATCCTTTTTTACCGGAATGTTCTTCTTTTTCATGAGGAAAAACAAATTAAATCCATGAATGGTTAATGAAATATAATTTCCCCCTACTTTCTATAATACCTTATCCAGAATGGGAGTCAATACCGCTTTAAGATCCCGGAGAGCAAGTCGCATATGAGCTTCTACCGTTTTTTCCGCGATCCCCAGGGATTTTGATATGACTTTATGACTCATTCCTTCCATCCGGCAAAGCTGGAAAATTTCCTGCCTTTTGGGAGGCATGTTCCGGATCGTTTTATTGATCAGTTCCTGCAGATCATCATAGGTGATCCTTTCTTCAAGTTCCCTGACAGGCGTCTGAAGAACCTTTAAAACATCACTTATGTATGCGCGATGGTACATTTTTTTACGGCTTTCATTGAATACCGTATTCTTAATCATCGTTAAGAGGTAACCGCTGAAAGAAAGATCGGGCTTGATTTTGTGCCGGTTTTCCCAAAGCTTGGTAAAAACTTCCTGCACCACCTCTTCCGCTTCAAAGCTGTTCCTCAAAAAGTGAAAGGCAAAACCATATGCGCGTTCAACATATTGAAAATAAAGCTTTTCGAAAGCGAAATTATCACTTTCCAGAAGCCTTATTACAAGTTCCCGTTCCTCCTGTGCTGATAGCGTAGTCAATGGAAAAACTTTAGCTAAATATATAAAAATTAATCGGTATGGAATCCGATACCTTCTTTTTGGTATGCATGCGGCCGGAAATTATGCCGTGTTTACCTTTGCAAAAGGGATTTCGATAGCATAATTATTCTGCGTGAACCACTGAACAGGTTTTTATTACCTTTGTTATGCTACAGGGATAATTTAGTTAAATCACATCATTATGAAGAAAGGACATAAGTTCATGATCTGGGGCGGTGTTATTCTGCTGTTGTTGATCATGATATTATTGCCAAAAGTTCTGCAAAGCCACAAAAGCTCGGATGAAAAACAAAAGAGGGCTGTTCTTCAGCAGGCCGCACGGGTAAAGACCATGGTTTTAAAGTCCGGCATAATCCGGGAACACCTGAAAACGACCGGAACCCTGCTGGCGGACGAAGAAGTGGACCTGACCTTTGAAGGGCAGGGAAAAATTGAGACCATCTATTTTCACGAAGGAAGCCATGTGAACAAGGGCACGGTGCTGGCCAAGCTGAATGATGATGAACTGCAAGCACAACTGGTGAAGCTGAACCTTCAGAACAACCTTCTTCAGGAGCGGCTGAACCGCCAGAAGGTTTTGCTGGAAAGGGAAGCCATAAGCCAGGAATCTTATGACCAGCTGATGACAGACCTTCAGAGCAACGAAGCAGAGATTAAATTAATCAGGGTGCAAATCGACAAAACGGAGATCAAAGCTCCCTTTGACGGTATTATTGGTTTGCGGTATGTGAGCGAGGGAGCATATGTAAGTCAAAATACCCGCATTGCAAGATTGGTGAAAATACAACCCCTTAAAATTGAATTTGCCGTTCCGGAACGGTATGCGGGTGCAATAAAGGTCGGCAGTGAGCTTAGTTTCCAACTGGATAATGCCGACGAAAAATATACAGCCAGGGTTTATGCCATGGAGCCTGCAGTTGATCCGGGCACACGGACTATGACACTTCGTGCGCTTTATCCGAATAAAGATGCCCGTCTTCATCCGGGACACTTTGTTTCTGTGCTGTTGATCATTCGCGAAAAAAATGATGCCCTTCAGGTGCCGACGGAGGCTATCATACCCGAGCTGGGCGGAGAAAAAGTTTTTACCGTGGTGAATGGAAGGGCCGTTTCAATTCCTGTAACCATTGGTATGCGTACACCCGAAGCTGTTGAAATCACCGGAGGCCTGCATGCAGGTGATTCGGTGGTGATCAAAGGCATAATGCAGCTCCGTTCGGATATGCCGGTTTCTGCGATGACAGAAGACAGCATTGAAAACCAAAAGCGCCTTCCATGAGCCTTTCCTCATTAAGCATTCGCAGGCCGGTGCTGGCTACCGTAATGACCCTCATTATCCTGATCTTCGGAGCCATTGGTTTAACCTTTCTTGGCGTTCGTGAATTTCCCAATGTCGACCGACCCATCGTAACGGTAAGTACATCGTATGTCGGGGCAAATGCCGATGTCATTGAAACCCAGATCACCGAACCATTGGAACAGGCCATTAACGGCATTCCCGGCATCCGCTCCATGATGAGTTCGAGCCGCGATGGTTCCAGCCGCATTACCATCGAATTTGACCTGAACATTGACCTTGAAACGGCCGCCAACGATGTCCGCGATAAAGTTGCCGGAACCCGGGGACAACTTCCCGGCGATGCGGAGCCCCCGATTATTCAGAAAGCCGATGCGGATGCTGAACCCATCATCAACATCCTCATTCAGAGCAGTAAACGGTCCATAATGGAGACTTCGGACATTGCCGAAAATGTATTCAAGGAAAGGCTGCAAACCATAAAAGGGGTCAGTGGTGTTTTTGTATGGGGGAGCAAGCGTCCGGCCATGCGGCTTTGGATGGATCCTGCACAATTGTCTGCTTATAACCTTACACCAATTGATGTAAGGGATGCGTTGACCCGCGAAAACGTGGAACTTCCCTCCGGACTGATCGAAGGCAACCTCACCGAGCTCTCCGTGCGCACCATGGGCAGACTTGTTACCCCTGCTGATTTTAATAATCTTATCCTCAAACAGGAAGGAGATAAAATTGTCAGGTTCAGCGATATAGGCCATGCTGAGCTGGGACCTGAAAATCTCCGTACCGCGCTTCTGCGGGACGGTATACCAACGGCTGGTTGTGTTGTGATTCCACAGCCCGGTTCCAACCACATCGAAATTGTCGATGAAGTATACCGGCAGGTGGAACAAATTAAAAAGGATCTTCCCCCGGATATTATGACTTCCGTTGGCTTTGATAACACAACCTATATCCGGAAATCCATCGGTGAAGTGGAAGAAACCATCTTTTTTGCTTTCTTGCTGGTGATCCTGATCATATTCCTGTTTCTGAGGGAATGGAGAACAACCCTTATCCCCGTGATCGCCATTCCGGTATCACTGATCGGTGCATTCTTTATACTTTACATTGCAGGTTATTCCATCAACGTATTGACATTACTGGGAGTAGTGTTGTCCATAGGTCTTGTGGTGGACGATGCCATCATTGTCCTTGAAAACATCTATACAAAAGTGGAAAAGGGCATGTCACCCCTGGAGGCTGGCATGAAAGGATCAGCCGAGATTTTCTTTGCTGTTATTGCCACCACCATTACCCTGGTTGCGGTTTTTACTCCTATCATTTTCCTCCAGGGTACTACAGGAAGGTTATTCCGCGAATTCTCCTTTGTGATCTCCGGTGCCGTTCTTATTTCTGCCTTTATTGCCCTTACCATCACGCCGATGCTGGCGACAAGGATTCTCAAACCGCACCATACCGGGAACTGGCTCTACCGGAAGACAGAACCTTTTTTTGTAGGGCTTATCAACGGCTACGGTGAATCGTTGAAGAAATTCATGAAAAACCGCTGGATTGCTATTCCTGTTATGGGAATAACCCTGGTGCTGATCGTCATTATCTGGCGGTTTCTTCCCGCTGAAATGGCGCCCCTGGAAGACCGTTCCAATCTCAGGATCAACGCCACTGCCCAGGAAGGGGCTACGTACGAGTATATGCAAAAGTACATGGATGAATTGTATAGGCTGACAAAAAAAGAAGTCCCGGAGGCCGTGGGGATCATTTCTATGATTTCACCCGGTTTTGCCGGAACTGCAAACAACGGTAACCTGCGCATTATTCTTACCGATCGTGAAAAGCGTAAACGTTCGCAACAGGAAATTGCGGATAATCTGTCTCCATCTGTAAAGAGACTTATCGGAGCCCGTACCTTCGTTATCCAGCAGCAAACATTCGGAAGCCGCCGTACCGCGCTCCCTGTGCAATTTGTCATCCAGGCCCAGGATATTGAAAAGCTGAAAGCCGTTTTGCCCCGCTTTTTGTCCGAAGCATCGGAAAGCGATATTTTCCAGGTTGTCGATGTGGACCTCAAATTCAACAAGCCCGAAATAAGGGTACACATAAACCGTGAAAAGGCCGTGTTGCTTGGCGTTTCTACACGTAATATCGGACAGACACTGCAGCTCGCACTAAGCGGCACCCGTTTTGGCTATTTTGTCATGAACGGTAAACAATACCAGGTTCTTGGCCAGTTCGAAAGAACGAACCGGAGCGCACCTATCGATTTAAAGTCGATCTATGTGAAAAATAATACCGGCCAGATGATCCAGCTTGATAACCTGGTAACACTGGAAGAAGAAAGCAGTCCACCGCAATTGTTCCATTACAACCGCTATATGTCGGCCACGGTATCTGCCGGTCTGGTTAAGGGTACGACTATCAGCCAGGGAATTGCAGAGATGGACCGCATTGCGGAACGCGTGCTGGATGACACATATTCCACAGCACTTGCCGGAGACTCCAAAGATTTTGCCGAAAGTTCTTCCAGCCTTCTTTTTGCCTTTGCCCTGGCACTGGTACTGATTTACCTTGTGCTGGCCGCTCAGTTCGAAAGTTTCCGCGATCCCCTCATCATCATGTTTACTGTACCCCTGGCCTTATCGGGAGCCCTGATTTTTCTATGGTACTTTAACCAGACCATGAATATTTTCAGCCAGATCGGTATCATTATGCTCATCGGACTGGTAGCCAAGAACGGTATTCTGATGGTGGAATTTGCCAACCAGCGTAAAAGCGGCGGATTAAGCCGTGAAAATGCCATTGTTACGGCAGCAGTGGCAAGGTTTCGCCCCATTCTCATGACAAGCATGGCGACGATCCTCGGGACACTTCCCATTGCCCTGGCACTGGGAGCCGGCTCTGAAAGCAGGGTTTCCATGGGTATCGCGGTAGTGGGAGGGCTTATCTTTTCGACCTTTCTGACGCTGTATATCGTCCCTGCCATGTATACCTACCTTTCGGAAAAATCAAAGTCGGTTTCGAATGTGGAATTATTATCGGATAACAATAAACAGGATGAGAATTCAAATTCCTGACATCTGGCGGAAGCGTCCGCTTTTGCCTTACTTTATGTTACTTGCTCCCCGTATCTGGCGCAAACGTCCGCTTTTGCCTTACTTTATATTACTTGCTCCCCGCATCTGGCGCAAGCGTCCGCTTTTGCCTTACTTTGCCCTGCTTGCTCTGTTCGTAATTTCCTTCCCCCGATCTTCCTATGCGCAGGATTCTTTAAGCTTCGGTGAATGCATCTCCATTGGTCTTGAACGGAATTACTCGCTCAAGATGGTGAAGAATACGGAACAAATGGCCCGCAACGATCAAAAATTCGGTGTGATGATCATGATGCCCACCCTTGCGGCCACGGGAACCCTCAACAATTCCATTATAGACTCCAAACAACAATTGTTTTCAGGTGAAGTCCGGGAGCGTGACAATGCAAAATCCAACTCCCTGAATGCCAATATAGCACTCAACTGGACGATCTTTGACGGCTTCGGTATGTTTGTTCAGTACCGCCAGCTCAACGAAATCCTTGATATGGGAGAAATGACCACCCGGTTGACCCTAGAAAATCTGATGGCGGACATCGGCACGCAATATTATTTATACCTGCAGCATTTGAAACGGTTAAAGACGCTGAAATATGTTATGAACCTTTCGAAGGAACGGCTGCGCATCACCGAGGAAAAATACCGTATCGGCTACCAGTCGAAACTCGATTTTCAGCAGGCCAAAGTGGAATATCATACCGATTCATCTCTATACCTGCAAGAGATTCAGATCCTGGAAGAAGCCCGGTTGCAATTGAACCGCATACTGGCTTTGGATCCGGATACCCTGTTGGTTATTGAAGATACGATCGTTATAGAATACGGTATTCTTTATGAGGATTTGCTGCAACTCACCATGGAAAACAATACAAGCCTGCAGATTGAAAGAAAGAAACAAATTCTTTCTGAACTGGATATGAAACTTATCAATTCAAAAATGTATCCGGTCCTCCGGCTGAACGGAGGCTACAATTTCACGAAAAGTGAAGCGCAGGCCGGGGTTCTGTTGGAAAACAAGCAGGCAGGATGGAATTATGGAGCTACCCTTTCTTATCCCCTTTTTGACCGGCTGGACGTGCACCGGCAGCGCAAAAATGCCAAACTCGAAACAGAGAATTCCAGACTCGGCCTGGAAAACCTTGAACAGGAAGTTTTAACGAACCTGAATGAGATTTACCTTGCCTACCAGGATGGCATCAAGCTGGTGGAACTTGAGAAGCAGAATCTCAATGTGGCCCATGACAATTTAAATATCGCGATGGAACGGTTCCGTTTAGGCAATTTGTCGGGTATTGAAATGCGCGAGATCGAGCGTACCTACCTCGACGCCGAATACCGGCTTCTGGTTGCACAATACCAGGCAAAACTGGCCGAGATCTCCCTGAAACAGATCAGCGGAAGAATCCAGGAGTATCTTTAGTAGAAGGGACGAGGGAAAAGTCCTTAGGAAGACCTGCCGGAGTCCGGAGGTCCCGGAAGAATCTGTTGAAAGGCCGACCTGCCGGAGTCCGGAGGTCCCGGCAGAGTCTGCGGAGCTAATCTGTTGCGGGCAGAAATGACAAATACCCATTCTCAAAAAAAGAATTAATCCTTACCTTTAACCGTTTTCCGAATCTTATTTATCCGGTACAAAATATGAAACAACTCATCGAATGTGTCCCCAACTTCAGCGAGGGGTGCAATATGAAGATCATCGGCCAGATCACGGCAGAGATAAAAAAGGTGGAAGGAGTCAAACTGCTGGATGTGGATCCGGGAAAAGCCACCAACCGCACTGTAGTTACCTTTGTGGGCGAGCCTTACGCCGTATGTGAAGCCGCTTTCAGGGCCGTAAAAAAGGCATCGGAAGGGATCGATATGCGAAACCATCATGGTGAGCATCCCCGCTTCGGGGCCACCGATGTATGTCCACTTGTACCGGTTTCCAACATTACCATGGAGGAGGTTGTTGTGTATGCCCGGAAACTGGCCCGGCGCATTGGTGAGGAACTGGGGATCCCGGTATATTGCTATGAATTCGCTGCCTTCGAGGAAAAACGACGCAATCTTGCCAATTGCCGCCAGGGTGAATATGAAGGGCTGGCAAAGAAAATCGCTTCAAAAGAATGGAAACCCGACTTCGGCCCTTCTGCCTGGAATGATTCGGTTGCCCTTTCCGGAGCAACCGCCGTGGGGGCAAGGAATTTCCTTATAGCCTACAACGTAAACCTGAATACAACCTCTGTCCGGAGGGCCAATGCGGTTGCCTTTGATATCCGGGAAAAAGGAAGAGTTAAACGGGAAGGGGATCCGGTGAACGGCAAGATCATAACCGATGCAAAGGGTGAGCCGCTATATGAGCCGGGATTGCTGAAAGCGGTAAAAGCAATCGGATGGTATATTGAAGAATACGGTATTGCCCAGATCTCCATTAACCTTACCGACCTGTCCGTCACCCCCCTTCACATTGCTTTTGATGCAGCCTGTGAACAGGCTGAAAAAAGGGGATTGCGGGTCACCGGATCGGAGATCATCGGAGTATTACCCCTTAGTGCAATGCTGGAAGCCGGAAAGTATTTTCTTGAGAAACAAAACAGGTCTACCGGTATTCCCGAAAAAGAGATCAT
>JAGDMB010000264.1 GCA_017860375.1 Bacteroidota bacterium
AAGGAGACTTTTTATTTGTGCAAACAGAATGCCTACTTTTTTTGGAGCGCCAGGAAATCGGCCAGCAGGAACATGCTGCCACAGATAAGGATCAGGTCATGGTCCCCGGCAGCTGCCCTTGCAGCCTGCATGGCTCCTTCCACCGAGGCATAGCTTTCTCCTTTCAGCCCGAATGAATCCGCCAGTTGTTTCAGATCGCCCTCATCCATCGACCGGGGTACCGACGACCGGGTGAAATAATACCGCGCATCCTCAGGCATCTGACAGAGGATGGCCCGAACATCCTTGTCGCTTACAAAACTTATCACAAGGTGTAGGTTCTCATACGCCGTTTCCCTTAGCTGCTTTACCACTTCTCTCATTCCGTCGGCATTATGCGCGGAATCTATCACGACCCGCGGGTGAAAGCCCATGATCTGCCATCTACCCCTGAATCCGGTCATCTCGGTTACCTTTTTCAGCCCTTTGTACAGATCAATATCGGCAATGGAAAATCCGACCTTGCGCAGCTGATCGACAGCTTCCAGCACCGTTATGGTATTCTTCCGCTGATAGGTTCCCAGCAATTCGTTCTTCAGGTTTGGCATGAACATCTTGTTTTCTCTAATTACATTGAATACCTGGAAACCATCGGTCGAAAATAGGCTGTAGTCAATCTGATAATGCCGGTCGGCATAAAAGATCGCGGCATCCTTTTCGCGCGCAGTGCGGTCGAAAACCGGGGCCGTTTCGCGATGGGTCTCCCCTATCACCACGGGTATCCCGGGTTTGATGATGCCGGCCTTTTCAGCCGCAATCTTTTCGAGTGTATCTCCAAGAAAATCCGTGTGGTCTTTGCCAATGGAGGTGATCACCGACAGAACCGGTGTAATAATGTTGGTGGTATCCAGACGGCCCCCGAGTCCGACTTCAATAATGGCTACATCAACCGCCTTCCGTGCAAAATATTCAAAAGCCATAAATACGGATACTTCAAAAAAGGAAGGATGGATGGATTCGATTATTGCCCTGTGCTTTCTTACAAAATCAACGATGTACTTCTGGCTGCAGGGTTTGCCGTTTACCTTTATCCGTTCGCGAAAATCCAGAAGATGCGGGGATGTATGCAGTCCGACACGGTAACCTGCTTGCTGCAAAACGGCAGCCAGCATATGGCAGACAGACCCTTTCCCGTTTGTGCCGGCAACATGGATGGTCGGGTACTTCCGGTGAGGCTGATGAAAATACGCATCCAGCCGGTATGCATTTTCCAGTCCCGTCTTATATGCCGCCCTGCCCACCCTGTGATACATGGGCAGCTGTTCATACAAATAATCCAGTGTGGAGGTATAGTGCTGAGCCATCGCTGTATAGTGTGCTGTCAAGCCGTTACGGTTGCTGTCAAAACCCTGTTCCGAAAAAAGCACAACCCTACCATTTCCCGTAATGGATCCTTTCCTTCCTGAACCGGTCAGGAAAGGATTTCTCTTCGGCCGGATACCCCAGCGAGACGATCGAGAAAGGTTTTATGTTTTCAGGCAGGGAGAAAACCCTGTGGATTGCTTCAATCCTGTTCTGCCGGGGGTAAATCCCCACCCACACCGCTCCAAGTCCTGCTGCATGAGCCGCAAGCAGAATATTCTGCGTGGCGGCACTGCAATCAACCGGCCCGTACCCGGCATCGTGCTGAAGATTTTCATCGTAACAAACCAGTATGCCTGCATCCGCATCCGTCAGCATGGAGGCATTGGGATGAAATTCCACGATGCTCTTTTTGGTCCCCGCATCGCGGAACACAAGAAAATGCCAGGGTTGCTTGTTCACTGCGGAGGGAGCATACATGGCGGCTTTCAGCAGAAGTTCCACCTGTTCGTCGGATATCCTTTTCCCCGTATATTTCCGGATGCTTCTGCGGGTAAGGATGGTTTCCATTGCGTCCATATAGGAAGTGTTAATAAGTATTCATAAACCTTGCAGCCTGTCTGAAAAAAATGAAATAAAATTAAACTGAGAAATATTCGTCGGTTGTCTGCAAAGATAACCCAAAGCAATTTCACAAAAAAAGAAGTCCATGGCGAAAAAAATCAGGAAGGCGTTCATTCTCGACACCAACGTTCTTTTGCATGATTACCAGTGTATTTACAACTTCCAGGAAAACGACGTGATCATCCCGATTACCGTGCTGGAAGAGCTTGATAAGTTCAAACGGGGAAACGATATTATCAATTTTCATGCCCGCGAGTTCACCCGCGAGCTTGATAAGCTATCGGGCGACAAATTGTTTAACGGCGGGCTGTCCCTGGGAAAAGGGCTGGGCAAGCTCAGCATCGAGACCGGCAAACCGTTTTCAGCCATCATGCAAACCTCCTTTCCGGAAGATACCGCTGACCACAGGATCCTTGCCATAGCGGAACATGTTTCCCGCAACAAGCCCGACCGGGCTGTGGTTTTCATCAGCAAGGACATCAACCTGCGCATGAAAGCCAAATCCATCGGTATCATGGCGCAGGACTATGAAAACGATAAGGTGCAGGATATCGGTGAGATCTACAAGAACATAAGCACCATTGAAAATCTTGATGACAAGCTCATCATGAGGTTGTATGAGAATCCGGAGGGCATCCCCCTTGAAGATTTTAAGTTCAGACAGATTCCCTTTCCCAATCAGTATTTCATCCTGAAGGGAAATTCATCCAGTGCCCTGTCACATTATGATCCGGAGTCAGGTTATATGAACCGCGTGCTGAAACAGAAAACCTACGGCATCGATCCGAGAAATGCTGAACAAACCTTTGCCATTGACGCACTTCTCCGTCCGCAGGTACAGCTGGTATCGCTCACCGGGAAAGCCGGAACCGGAAAGACATTGCTTGCCCTGGCTGCGGCCATCCATCAGCGGCAGGATTATACCCAGATATTCCTGGCCAGACCCATTGTTCCGCTGTCAAACCGCGACCTGGGATTCCTTCCGGGCGATGTGAAAGAAAAAATCGGCCCCTATATGATGCCGCTGTTCGATAACCTCGATGTCATCAAGAACAAATTCTCCCAGACCAGCAAGGAATACATGAAAATAGAAGAGATGCTGAAGAACGAAAAACTGATCATTACACCCCTGGCCTATATCCGCGGAAGAAGCCTCTCCCGCATATTCTTCATCGTCGACGAGGCCCAGAATCTGACACCCCACGAAATAAAAACGATAATCACCCGCGCCGGTGAAGGCACAAAGATGGTCTTTACCGGGGATATCGAACAGATCGACTCTCCCTACCTTGATGAAAAGTCAAACGGGCTGAGCGTCCTCACCGATAAAATGAAGGGCCAGGGCCTGTTCGCCCATGTGAACCTGGTGAAAGGGGAAAGAAGCTACCTGGCAGAACTGGCCAGCCATTTGCTGTAAATGCAAAAGAAAAGTTGAAATACAGGTTCATTAGGACTATTGACAAGATTGTTTAATTTTGTACAATATAAAAGGCAAGGTTGCTGACCCATGAAAAAAAAACACAGGATCCTTTATATTGTAAGGCATGCCAAATCGAGCTGGGATTATGAGAATGTGGCCGATGTAGACCGTCCTTTGAAGGTCAAAGGCATTAAAAGTGCCTATGAAATTGCCCGCAATATTAAAGTAACGAATAATCTCCCCGACCTTATTATTTCCAGTCCCGCTAACCGGGCCCTGCATACTGCCATGATCCTTGCCCGTATATTCGACACCCCGGCCGGTCAGGTTCAGATTGACAACGGTTTTTATGAATCCTCTTTCAACTATTGCCTCGAAAGGATTACAGGGACGGATGACGCTGTAAATACCCTGATGGTTATCGGTCATAATCCCGACTTTACTGACCTGGTCAACCAGTTCCTGAAGGAACCCCTGTCGGATCTCCCTACTGCCGGTACTGTTAAGCTGGAATTCGAATGCGATAGCTGGAAAAAGATTGACAAAAAAAATCTTGTCAGGCACAGCCTCATTTTTTCCGTTAAGGAAGACGGGGAAACATGAACAACGCTATATCCTAAAACGTATTCCAATCCTACATGAAAGAACAAGCGAAATTGATACACCGGGAAATCGGCTGGCTGTCATTCAATGAAAGAGTACTGCAGGAAGCTCAGGACATGACGGTACCTTTAATTGAAAGGATCCGTTTCCTGGGGATCTTTTCCAACAACCTGGATGAGTTTTTTAAAGTCAGGGTGGCTACCGTTAAGCGAATGATTGACCTCGAAGAAGGCGATAAATTGTTTGAAGGGGAAAAACCAAAAAAGCTGATGAACCAGATCCAGAAAAAGGTCATTCAGCTTCAGAACAAATTCGAATATACCTTTCAGCAGATACAGGGTGAACTGGAGAAAAACCATATTTTCATTATCAACG
>JAGDMB010000265.1 GCA_017860375.1 Bacteroidota bacterium
TGAACTGGTTACCATTATATTTGTATTGTCGTCTGTCTCAGAGTGCAAACGTCTTTGAAGGCACTCGATATCGACACATACAAGATTATTTGCATCTTTCTTTCCCGGGAAATTGTAAGTCTTCATTGGCGCTCTCGATACCCAATCTCCTGTTTCAGGCCAATTTTCAGTTTTTCCTTTTTCGCTTATTGGCGCTTTTTCCTTCCTGAGTATCCTGACGGTGACGCTGTCGTTTGGCTTTTTCACTGTCGTGTAATAATCACCCATTGCCCATGCCGAGGGGTTATCGAAATAAATATAGTATGTTGTTGAGGTGTCAGCTTTGCATTCAACGGGGATAAGGAGAATCGAGTTTTCCGAAACAGGGCCCCTCTCGATTATTTTTCCTTCGGCATCGGTCAGACTGTGTACATATTCTGCTCCGGTTGCATCTACCAGGCGAATGCTTTCAGCCATTATTCCTTCAATCGGTAACTGACCTTTAACGTTGCCTATTTTAATCCGGACCGGGTCACCCTGAAGAACCCTGCCTGTATTGTTTAGTATTTCTATGGGGATTCGTTGATTCCAATAGTCATTGTTGGACAGGTAAAGCGGATTATGCCACTGTACTTTTTCCCGGGATGCCCTTGTGCAAGCAAAGCTCATTATTGCGATACATACAACAATTATAAAAAGTATAGGTTTTTTCATTTCAAAGAGGTTTTATCAGGGTGTTTAATCCATGTTATTCATTGAAGAGATTCTTAATCCTGCTCTGTGATCTCAGTCATCAGCCAAAGGGTATATGCAACCATCGGTGTCCAGTATTCGGATATATTGTAATCGCCGTTCCCTATGTAAGGCTGATCATCTTTGTCTCCGCCAAGTCCGTTCATTACTGCACCGGGGAGGACAGGCGTTGGTGGATTAAATGCCGCGGAGGCGCCGAAATAATGCACAGGATGGTTGTGCCCGAAACCTATAAGAGTCGAACTGCCGAAGGGATTCACACCAATGATCCAGTCAAGTTGTTTTTGAGCAACTGTTTTCAACTTTGGATCGTCAAGAATCACAGCTGCTTTCATCAATCCAACTCCGGCTGATGCAATATTTGCATTGATCCCCACCCACCAATCGAGTTCAGGCTGCATGAAATAACGATACCAGTACATTCCAGCCTTTCTGTTTCCACCCGGATCCTTATCCGTGAAGAGTCCATAGGGAACAATACCGAAACTGTTCTTTTGGGTTACAGGTAACAGGTAATTGCTGCAATAATCCGATACCATGTCCTTCCATCCGGCCACATCGGGGTGAGTTGGGAACATCCTGATCATGTCACATACTGATATCAGTCCAAGACAACCATGCCAGATATCCCTGAATGGTTCGTTGTTTTTTGACGATGTCGAAAAGAAGCCGCTTATGCTTCCCGGGGAATTTTTAACCTGCAGTTTCCTCAATGCTGCAGCCTGCTCAATGGCAAAATTTTTATAAATATCAAGGTTTGTTGTTCTGAACATCTCCAGTGAGGCCTGGATAGATGCCGATATTATGCCTGCATTGGTCTCTTTTTTTCCTTTGGTACACCATTCGAAACATTTTGTCGCGGCATCGATGCATTTCCGGGAATATGCATTATCGGCTTTAGTAATTCTGGCCATAATGGCTTCCGAGGTGACAAAGTTAAATTGGGCAACGGTATCAACTGGATCTGTTTGGATGATCCTGTCATCGTCATTTCCAAATACCAACATTTTCCATTTGGACTTTCCCGCTGTGGGTGTAATTAGCTTTATTTGACCACCTCCTTTGCCGACAACATTATCGGTCCACCTGTTATCGGTGATCCATTTGCCTTCTGCAAGCGGATGATCGATATCCCCTCCGACAAAATTCATGACGTACCCTTGTGGTTCCTGCATCTTCAGAAAATATTGATTGCCCCATTTCAGCTCTTCAAGGATGGCTCCCCTGGCAGGATCTTTTTCATCTTTGAGCTCATAGGTTTTCGACAGGCCGATCATTGCGTAAATGGTTGCAGAGACCCATTTTCTCAGATCGGTTGCATCGTGCCAGCCTCCCGACACATCGCGGTGTTGTCCGTTATCGAGCCTGATACCGTCATCAAGATGGCATGGAGACAGGTATCCTGTTGTGCTTGAACCGCACCTCTGCTTCGAAAAGTATGTCACGATTTGGGAGATAGGGGCATGGTAAGCCGCTTTTGATATACGGAAAGGAAACGAACGAAGAGTATCACACTTTATATAATAATGTCCTTCTGCCACCAGAGAGCTGAAATCACCAACTGAATAATCCCCAAAATCACAATTGAAAGGCCGGGTGTTACCCGTGAATGAAACTTTACCGGAAACAAGGTCCACCACCTGAAACCTTTGCTCGTTATTACCCCTGGCAACAAACACTTTCGCGGCATCCGGTACATAACCAACCTGGTTTACATAAATATTCACATTCAAATCCCGGGAGATCTTCTGTCCTTTCAATTCTCCTATCCCCGTTAAAACCAATGCAATTACCTGGGTTAAAACGAACCATCTCCGGTAATACAATCTTCTGTTCTTCAAAGAATTTTTCATGGCAGGACAGGGTTTGGATTAACTTCTTTCAATAATGCTTCAATTGCCTTGCCTACTTCCTTCCGTGCTGCCATCACGGCATAAGGATCCTTCAAATATTCTGTGGAGTAGCGCCCTTCGGGGCTGGGAATGGTAACCAGATCTGTGGCAGTCTTAAGAGCTTTTTCTGCAGCTCCGGTATCTTTACCCTGTTTCTTCGAAAGGGTAATGAGCGAATTCAGCAAATAAAGATATTCATGATCCTCGACGCCTTCCCTGGCAACTTTAAGTCTGATCGTAGGCACAAGCCCATCAACTCCGATTGGCTTGCCGGGATAGATGAAATTTGCATCTCCGTTGGGATAACGTATCCAGTACAGATCGCCCGGGCGGTCAGATTGCCTGATGAATGCATGCCAGCCATATTGATAAGGATCGAAGGTATACCAGTTGGAACCCCAGAATTCATACTCTTCAGCTCCGTATTTAAAGCAGAAGTACGGAAGCATCCTTTCGAAGCCAAGATACGGAGTGTCGGTGCATTGTTTCCCGTCGGTTGTAAAGAAGAGTCTGCCGCCTTTTTTCCTGATGGTGACCAGGTCGCTGACTGGTACAGGGCGGCCCCAGCCGCCACCGTGATTGGAAACTCCCCAGACATCAACATAACCGTCATATTCGGGACGATACCACCATGTACTGACGTAGATCGGGATCCTGGGGTCCACCTCGTGGATCATGTCACAAAGAGCCCTCATCTGAGCGGTGATTTCTGCATCGATATGAGGTTCGTCGCATATATAGAATATTACATTATCAGCCCATCCTTTTTCTTTCATATGGTTCCAGTAGGACCTGGTTGCCGATTGGTATGCTTTCTTGTATTCGGGCCTGAGTTTGCTCCGATCGGCTCCCTTATAAGGAAATTCACCAGGGTATGGTGTCTCACCGAATTTGTCTCTTGGAAGATTGGCCCATCCGAACAGCCTGAAGTAGGAGGGTGAATAAACATTTTTAAATTTCAGCACATCCAGGTAATACTCTGCTGCCTTGTCAAATTCTGTGAAATCGAATGTCACCTCACCGTCCTTCACGGTCCAGGTCGGGGTCGGGGTTATGACATCCGGGGTTATCCTGTGATCTGCCATCATCTTCCAGATATCTTTTCTGATCTCATAATCGGTCTTGCTGTAATCAAAGTATCTCATATTGTTGATCCTGGTGTTGATGCGTGCATCATACAATGCCACCATATTTGACTCTTCAGGAAGCTCGAAATCCCATACATGCACATTGAAAGGTATTTCCTTCACGACACTCCCTTCTGAGACCAGTTGTACCTTTCCTGAATAATCCCCTGGAACTGCACTTTTTGGTATTTTGAATTCGATCCAAACCGGTTGCGACAAGTTTGCAGGAAGATCAACTACAGCAAAAGGGAGGATGGGATCGGGCCACATGCCAATCCAGCCATCAGAGCCGTACCTTCCGAAAGGTATTTTTTGTTTCCAGTAGGGAGTTACCCTGTCATTGATATAATTACTGGGATAATTTATTGGAGTATATCCCACGATGCCTGTCTCTATCTGGTCAAGCTTATTGCCTTTTGGATCAGCCGGCGGATCAACTTTAATCTGAAGTCCCTTGTATTCTCTGGGGCTTCTCACAACAAGCTGTAATGGCTCGACCTCGTTACGCGCGACGGATATGTTAAATTCAGAGGATTTTTCCGGAGGAAGATCATCGCGGAATACTTTGACAATGGGATCTTCCTGCCAGACAACAAGCT
>JAGDMB010000266.1 GCA_017860375.1 Bacteroidota bacterium
AGGCAGCCAAGGCAAGCTAAAAAAATGCGGTCATTCATCATGCGGTTTCTGCCTTTGTTCATGACAATGAAGGTTACGATCAGAACCAGTATCCGATATTGATATAGGATAATAAATCGTGATGCAGATTGGAGGCCATCAGCGTTATTTCAATGGGACCAATGATGCTGTTGTTTCCCACGGTGATGCCGAAACCCAGCATTCCGGTGCCCTGCATGAAAAGATTGGTCAGGTCCCAGGCAGAGCTGCCTGCATTGATGCGAAATACCGCATAATTTTTGCGCCAGAAATTATATTGAAGATTTGCCCCTATGCCGGTGACAACCCTGTTGTTCACCTGCATGAAGTCGAGGCCCACAAAGGGAAGCAAACCGCTAATTTGCAGCCGGTTCATCCCTCCCATATAAAACTGGTACATCGATGCCGTGGAATCAGCGCTTGAATAGCCTGCGAAAAAGGAAGGCAGGAAGGTGATGCGCTTTACGATGGGGACCGCTTTTTCGTACTGAAAACGAAGAAAATGATCGAAAGGGAGATCCTCGGCGTATATAAGTTTGTATTTGCAATACAACCGGCTTCCTTTGGTCGGGTAACTGATGTCATCGTAATGGTCGATGTTCAAAAATAAAAAACCATTGTAAAAGCGGTTCGATTCGCTTTCCGGCAGCGCTTCCCCCACAAGTGGATTGAAGTTTTCAAATTCAAATTCAAGTCCGCCTCCAAGGGCGAAGGAGTTTTTGAAGATGCTCTGCGTATAAAGGCGGACTGCAATATTGGTATAGTCAATGGTCGCTGTTTTCCGACTTCCGTTATAAGAATATATGTCCATATTCTGTCCTTCCACATCCAGTCCCCAGCCGGGTTTGATACCATTGTTCTTGAAATAGGAAGCCAGGATCTTCGGGCTGTCGCCTAATCCGAGGTTGAAGGATAATTTGGTGCCGCCAATAAGCAGGTTGCGAAAGGTTGTATTCAACAGGATGGAAGCGCTGAAATCCGAGTTGTAATTCAGGCCGACCCGTAACAATCCTCCTTCCTTTTCCTTTACATTTATCTGTAAGAGGGCCTGACTGTTGGTCTTGTCGTTTTCCACCGGCTGCAGTTCCCAGGTAACCTTCGAAAAATACATACTTGAATAGACATTGTTGATGGCGGATCGAATCTCAGCCGGCTTGATCCACGATTGCAGATTGAGCTGCAGCTTGCCCGAAACCAATCGTGCTGACACCTTGTCCAGGCCATGGATCTGGATCTCTTTGAGAAGAACGGAATCAACCGCCGGCAGGACAGGCTTTGTTGGTCTGAATGCCGAAAGATTCTTCAGGGAATCGCGCAGTTTGTATAACGCGGGAAGCTGCAACCTGGCAGCCTTTTCTCCGCGTGCGATAAGCGAATCGGCATCACTGAAATTAGAAGAGTTATAACCGGTGAGGTCGGGTTGGATGTAAATGTCGCACAGCCTGCGGTTTGCCATCATTCGTGCTTCTGAGGCAATGAAAACGGTTTGTTCAAATATCTTAAAGATATCATAGGAATCGGATGGATCCGGATTCTTGTACCCCACATCCACACCTATAATTATATCGGCTCCCATCTCCTTTAAATGGTCTGACGGGAAATTATTGACAACCCCTCCGTCAACCAGCAGGAAAGAATCGCGTGGCACGGCTGCAAAAAGAGAAGGGATGGCCATACTGGCCCTCATGGCATCGGGAAGATACCCGTCGCGCAGGACCACTTCCTTCCCGGAAATAATATCCATGGCCACACAAAAAAAAGGGATCTGCAGCTTATTAAAATCCCTGATCTTGTATACCGGAAAGCATAGGGTGTTCATCAGGTTTTCGATATTCTGTCCGGAAATGATGCCGGAAGGAATCCTGACCCCCGTTTTTCCGTAAGGAAAAGAAACGAAAAAAATGTCCTCTTCCGTTTTTTCTTCAATGGAAAGATCGGTACGGGAAATATCATCCGATAACAGTTTGGTCCAGTTTTGTCCGACCGTGATCGTTTCCAGCCGGTCTGCATCATAACCGGTAGCGTAAAGTCCGCCGATAATAGAACCCATGCTGGTACCTGCGATATAGTCAACCGGTATTCCGACTTCTTCCAGTATTTTAAGCACACCGATATGGGCAATGCCTTTGGCGCCGCCTCCGCTTAGGACAACCCCCACCGTTGGCCTTTTGACGTCTGTGGCAGGCCTAATGGTGGCAGCGGTCTGACCGCTCATGCTGTTGGCGAGAACGAAATATAAAGCCAGTAAAAGTGGCAGTTTCGCACTGACTGCTCCAAAAGACAATAATTTTACCATATCAGCAAAGTCATTCTCAGATTTAAGAAAATTACTTTTACACTCGAATCTATACCAACACCGATTCAGACGCTGCCAGGTCCTTCGGACCCTGGCAGGTCTTTCTTACTGCTCACTGGTAACTGGAATAGTGTTTCATGAATTGCGTCCTTTCATAGATTGTAGGATCGGGGATACGGCGCAAATTCAACTTGCCCCTGAACTCATCGATCGTTTTAAAATGATGTAGTCCCATCCAGGTTTCGATATCCTTCTTAATGACCGGTATCTTTTCCACCCCATGCTTGTATAGCACCGAACAAATCTGCACTGCTTTGGCCCCGGCCAGGATCTGTTTTATGGCCGCCTTGCCGTCATGGATCCCGGTGGAAGCGGCAATATCAATTTTTTCCACCTGGTCGGAAATGATACCGACCCACCGCAACGAATCACGCATATCCGAGGGAGAGCTGAAAACATTGGCTACCGTAAACTTCATTTTTTCGATATCGATATCGGGAGCAAAAAAACGGTTAAAAAGAACCACACCGTTTGCTCCCCTGATATATAAATTGTGGATCAGTTTCACCGGGTTGGTGAATTGCATGCCGATCTTGATGGAAACCGGTATCGCTGTTTTTTTCCTGACCCTGGTAATTACCTCATAATACAGTTCTTCAAATTTTTCCGAGGAAGTCTCCTTTTTTGTCGGAAGGAAATACACATTCAGCTCAAGGGCATCGGCTCCGGCTTTCTCAATTTCCCGTGAAAAGCCGACCCAATCCGAAGCGGTGATGCAATTAATGCTGGCAATGACCGGTATCCTGACTGCTTTTTTGGCCTTTTCGATTAACTGGAGGTAATCTTCAATAGTATTGTTTTTGGTGTACTGCAGCAGGTAGTCCTGGGCTTCGGGATACGTATTGTCGCTGATCATCTGACCGGCCTCAGCCTTTATCTGTTCTTCGAACAAGGATTTTAAAATAACGGCTCCGGCTCCCATTTCCTCGAGCTTTTTGATTTTTTCCACGGAGTTGGTCAATCCCGAACTGCTCACGATTAAAGGATTATCGAGCTTCAATCCCAGGTAATTCGTTGATAAATTTATCATGGTACTTACTGTTTAATATAGGTTTATGTTCTTGAACCAAATATCAGCGTGCCTATCCGCAACAGGGTTGCCCCTTCTTCGAGGGCTGTCCGGAAATCTCCCGACATGCCCATGGAGAGTTCGCAAAAGGATGGGTCATTGCCAAAAAAGTCCGCTTTAATCTGTTTGAAACAGGTGGCAAGATAATGAAATTCAGAACGAACCACAGCGGTGTCGTCGGTAAAGGTTGCCATCCCCATCAGTCCGGTGATCCTCACGTTTTCCATCAAACGGAATTCAGGGGATGAAAGGATCTCCGTGGCATTTTGCAGGGTCAATCCGTATTTGGTCGCTTCTTTTGCTATTCTGAGCTCCAGCAGGCAGGGGATGATGCGCTTGCTTTTCATGGCTTCCCGGTTGATCACCGAAAGAAGATCCGCATTATCCACGGAATGAATGAGTGAAATGAACGGGGCAAGGTATTTGACCTTATTGGACTGCAGGTGACCGATCATATGCCATTCGATATCGGCCGGAAGGTTCGCCTGTTTTTTGATCAGATCCTGTACGCGGTTTTCACCAAACAGCCTGTGCCCGATGTGATAGGCCTCCATTATGCTGCTTTCGGGAACGGTCTTGGATACGGCTACAATTCGGACATTTGGTGGGATGGATTGTTTCAGCTGCCGTATGTTTTCTGCGATCTGCATAAGGTAAAAGTAGTAAAAAAAGTACAACCAAAGAACGGGTTCAGGCGTCCGCATGGACCCATTAAAACAGATTATGGGAATTGTTTGGGCATCCCGCTTTGGTGGGATGACTGTGTTACGCAATGACGCCCGTGTTGCGCAATGACGCCCGTGTTACGCAGGGATGACCGTGTTATGCAGTGACGACTGTGTTACGCAATGACGACCGTGTTATGCCTTAAAAAGGTGCCGTTACGCTATCGCCAAATTGCA
>JAGDMB010000267.1 GCA_017860375.1 Bacteroidota bacterium
GCCGATGAGGTGCAAACGGGCCTTGCGCGTACCGGTAAGATGCTTGCCTGTGATCATGAAGGGGTACGTCCCGATATACTGATTCTGGGGAAAGCCCTTTCGGGTGGTACAATTCCGGTTTCTGCCGTATTGGCTGACGATGCGGTTATGCTGTGCATTAAACCCGGTGAGCACGGTTCCACCTTCGGTGGAAATCCGCTTGCCTCCAAAGTGGCCATTGCCGCCCTGAAAGTTCTAAAGGAAGAGAGGCTTGCAGAAAATGCAGAAAGGCTGGGAAAAATATTCAGAAATGAAATGAAGAAGCTGGAGAAGGAACACGAAATGGTTGAACTGGTGCGGGGCAAAGGTTTATTAAATGCAGTTATCATAAAGCCAAAAAACGGGAAGACCGCATGGGATGTATGTCTCAAACTAAAGGACAATGGACTGCTTGCCAAACCCACGCATGACCATATCATCCGGTTTGCACCCCCTCTTGTGATTACCGAAGACCAGCTGATGGAAGCCGTGGAGATTATTCACGATACGCTGAAGGGGTTCAAATAAACCACTTTTTTATCGGCCCGTTTTACCGGGCCTTTTTTTTGGTTGCCGGATCCGGCATTGACCTGAGCAGGGGCGGTGTCGACCTCATAAAACGGTATGGTGTTACGCTGACCATACCGATTCCTTTTTTATTCTCGTTCCATGTGGCTTTTAAAATCTGCATTAGGCATAAAAAAATCAAACCTTGCCCCTTTTATTACGTAAGAAGTTCTGGTGAACCGATAATAAATAATTTATTAGCTTTGATACAATTAACCCTTCTGTTGAACTGATTTTATAACCCTGCCCATGAGTTATAAGGTATTGGTAGTGTATGACAACGAGGCAAACCGTGAATTAATAAACGGCATTCTGCGCACTTCCGAGGAAGAATTTGAAGTAATTATGGCTGAAAATGGCAGGGAAGGGTATAATCTGGCTGTAAAAGAACAGCCTCATGTGATCTTTATGGATATGAAAATGCCTGAACTCGATGGTGTCGGGGCAATGAAGCTGTTGCAGGAAAACGAGATCACAAAAAAAATTCCCGTAATAGTGGTTACCGCATTCAATACCCCTGATAACCTGGAAATGGCATTTAAAGCAGGGGCATTTGATTACATTACCAAGCCTATTTCCATTGGTGAATTAAAATCGAGGGTGAGCAAGGCGATCACGGTTGTTGAATCCTTCCGCCAGGCACAGGAAAAAATTGACAAGGTGGAAGGAGAAAAACTTGAGCTGGAGAAAATTGCCATGGTTTCGGAAAGCACTCCTTTTGCTTTTCTGATTGTAAAGACAAACGGAGAGCTTGAATGGGCCAATGAGGGTTTTGAAAAAGTTCATGGCTATAAACTCGAAGAATACAAATCCATTTTCGGCAGCACCATTTTCGGTCTTACCAATACGCCCGATATTGTGAATATTTTCAGCCAGTGCCTGAAGAAAAAATCCCCGGTTGATTTTATCAGCAAAATACAGTCACGCAAGAATGAAGAAAAATGGATTCAGACCTTTATCAATCCGCAGATCAATGGTTCGGGGGAAATAGACAAACTGCTGGTGGTTGAAACCGACATCAGTGTTTTCAAGCGAAAAGAAGAGCAGTTGGATGCCCAGTACCGCAAAATGAGGGAAATAAGCCAGAACCTTGAAAAGGCCAATACCCTGCTGGGCGAGCAGACCATGGAGATCAACCGTCAGAAAAGACAAATCGAGGAGGAACAGGAAAAGTCGGAAAAGCTCCTGTTGAATATTCTCCCCTTTGAGATTGCACGACAGCTTAAATCCAAAGGACGCGCCGGAACCCGTCAGTACAAAATTGTGAGTGTGCTTTTTGCTGATTTCAAAGGCTTCTCCACTATCAGCAAGACCCTTGAACCAAAAGACCTGGTAAGCATTCTTGATTCCTATTTTGCAAAATTTGATGAAATCATTGGTGCCCATTACCTTGAAAAGATCAAGACCATTGGCGATGCCTATATGTGCGCCGGAGGGCTTCCCTTAAGCAACAAAAGCAATCCCATCGACGCGTTGCTTGCGGGACTTGAAATACAACAATACATGAACAGCCTGAATGATTCCAAAGTGCTGAATAATCTTTCGGTATGGGAGCTTCGGCTTGGCATCCACACAGGTCCGGTTGTTGCCGGTGTGGTGGGGCGGAAAAGAGTCGCCTACGACATTTGGGGCGATACGGTTAATATTGCCAGCCGTATGGAGCAAACAGGTCACGTCGGAATGGTGAACATATCCGGCGCTACCTATGAGTATATTAAGGACTTTTTTGATTGCCACTACCGGGGAAAGATCGAGGCTAAAAACCTTGGCAAAGTAGATATGTACTTTGTCGACCGGATAAAACCAATGTATTCAGCGGACAAGATAGGCCTTAAACCTAACGAAGAGTTCATCAATCTGATTAACAAATTATAGGAATCAGGAATCGGTAAATGCCTATCTTTGGGCAACCGATTGCGGGTAAAGAGACTGATTTATTCGTTGAGAATTATGGAGCAGATTTATGATTTAAGCCTGTTAAAAAAGCTTTCCAATGACGATGAGGTGTTTATTGTGGATATGATCAATACATTCCGGCGCACTGCGGGCCCTATTGTTGAGCGAATGGAAAAGCTTGTTGCCGATCGTCGGTATGAGGCCCTTGGCAGGGAAGCGCATAAATTCATACCCGGGGTTTCTTTCCTTGGAATTAAGCACCTGGAAGCCGATCTGGTGAAAATTGAAGAAAATTCGAAAACCGGAACGGATCTTGACCAAATGGGAAATCTGGTGCTTCAGGTGAAAACAAAAGTTGCGGAATTGATTGAGGCTTTTGAACGGGATTTCAATTTAAACTTATAGAATCATGAAAGTCCTTATCGCAGAAGATGACCCCTTGACCTCAAAGGCTATTGAACATCGCCTAATGCTCGATCATTACGAAATCCATACCGCCTTTAATGGAAACCGGGCAATCGAAATGCTGAAAAAGGAAGATTTCGACCTGCTCATCGTGGATATCCATATGCCCTTTAAAGGCGGTTTGGAAGTAATTGAATACGTGAGGAATGAATTGAATAAAACGATTCCGATTGCAGTGGTTAGCCGGATAGGGATTTCTGAAACCGTACACAAGGCTTTTGAAATGGGAGCCGATGAGTATATTACCAAACCTTTTGACCCGGATGATCTTTCAAGCAAGATCAAACAAATGCTGTTAAAAGCCTGAATCAATAATCCATAATAGCAGCAGCGCGTGACGGAAGAAATTCTACGGATCCTTATCATTCAATCGGAGATCAGCTGGAAAGATACGGCCGATAATTTACAAAAGTTCTCGTCTCTGATTCAGAAATCGGAACAAGAGGTGGATTTGATCCTGCTGCCTGAGATGTTTACGACCGGTTTCATTTCTACGCCCGAGGATGTTCCCGAAGGCATGCAGGCGAGAGCCCTGGAGTGGCTCAGGCAGACTGCAAAAAGCAAAAACTGCCGGATTGCAGGCAGCATGATTGTTTCGGAAGATAATACATTTTACAATCAGCTGGTATGTGCTCATCCTTCCTCTGAATCCGATTTTTACAACAAGCGACATCTGTTCCGGATGGCCGGAGAGGATACACAATATTCACGCGGACTGCAAAGGACTGTCTCCTGGATAAAAGGATGGAGGATCTGCTGGCAGATTTGTTATGACCTGCGATTTCCGGTATGGTGCCGTAACCAGGGCGACTATGATATCCTGGTGGTCGTGGCCAATTGGCCTGCTAACCGGGGGGAGGTCTGGAATACTCTTTTGCGTGCCCGGGCTATGGAGAATCAGTGCTATGTTATTGGTGTTAACCGTATCGGTGAAGACGGCAATCGTATAACGTATCAAGGTGATTCATCGGTGATTGATCCAAAAGGCAACCGGATAAACGATCCGGATAAGGGCGAAGAAAAACTGATTTATGCAGAACTCAGGTATTCCTCCCTGGTGGATTTCAGAAATAAGTTCCCGGTCATGCGGGATGCCGATAAATTTATGATTCTATAGAATCCCCGTCAGCAGCAAGATCCTTCCTGCCCGCCGCAATCGGAACATCCTTCACATCCACCTGCCTGATGGGCATGGCCATGGCTTCTTTCTTCTTCGGTAGATTCTCTGATATCGATGATCTGTCCTGCAAAAAAAAGACTGTTGCCCGCCAGCGGGTGATTGAAATCCATCGTTACCGTATCGGATGAAATTTCCTTTACCAAACCGTTGAGACGGTTCCCGCTCCCGTCCTGCATAGGGATCGTATTTCCGGTTTTTACCAGGTTATAGTCCACTTT
>JAGDMB010000268.1 GCA_017860375.1 Bacteroidota bacterium
AGTGCAGCATGGTATAACGGGTATTTTGATGATTATCCCGATAGTGTTCTGATTGGTATGGAAGTATTCAATCATGGCTATGGAGAACTTATTGCATATATACGGGATGGTATAACTTTATGGGATTCTGTCAATGCTGCAAGAGATTGCGATGATCTGAGGTGGGGATTTTCAGGTGATGACTGGCACAGTTCGGATTTCGGGCATAATTACAATTGGCATTACATGGCTTCTCTTACCTATCCGTCGTTCAGAGCAAATCTTAAAGCCGGGGCATTTACCTTTTCGTATCAAAAAAGTGGCGGAGGGATTGCAGCAGTGCCCATTCTTACGGGAGTTACTGTGACAGGGTCAACCATAGCGATAACGGCTTCGGGGGCTACAAGCGTTGCATGGATTGACAATAAGAGCGATACAATAGATTCGGATTACAGTATTGATGTGTGTACGGTATCAACAAATTTCGTTCGTGCGGTTTTGACGAACAGTTATGGCGCCACCTACACACAACCTTTTGGATTAATGGCGATACCTGATCCAACCATAATCACTCAACCAGCCGGCGCAACGATTTGCGACGGAGGAACTCATTCGATGAGCGTATCAGCATCCAATGGCACTTCATCTCTCGTTTACCAATGGGAAGAATCGGATGACAACGGTGGTGCGGATGCATGGGCAAACACGGTGGGGGGCAGTGGATCGACAACCGCACACTTTACCTCTCCCGCACTGACCTCGACACGATATTACAGGGTAGTGGTAAGCGCCACCGGCAACGGATGCAATCCGATCACGAGCAGTTCTGTTGCAGTAACAGCTGTAGCAGATCCTGCAATCACAACGCAACCATCAGGCGCTGTTATATGCTGTAATGATACTCATTCAATGAGTGTTATGGTATCCGGTGGTATTCATGTAGAATGTTGGATCGGATAGTTCCGGTTTCACCACACCGTCACATCCATCGGTAAAATATTATAAAGTTGTTATTTCAAGCAGCGGAGCGGGTTGTTATTCACCATTGGAAAGTGAAATAGTTTCCGTATCAAGGGAGACTGAACCGCCCACTTTTACCGTGCCGGCTGACATAACGGTATACAAAGATCCGAATTGCAACTATGATGTATCCACCGCCATAACCGGTGATGTGACGGATGAAGACGATAACTGCGATGCCTCACTGGAAGCAACCTATAGCGATGTTGATGATAACGGACCTTGCGCAGGTGAACGGATCATCACCCGTACATGGAACCTTACCGATGACTGCGGCAACAAAACGGAGAATGTTCAAATCATAAGCGTTGTACCGGTATTGGAAATCGGAGGGCCTTATGAATCCTGTGAGGGGAAAAACATCGAGCTGGATGCGGGTGGCGGATTCAGCAGTTACCTCTGGAACACAGAGGAGACAACCCAAAAGATTGAAGTCACTGAATCAGGCGTTTATTCGGTAACGGTCACGAATAGCCTGGGGGATTCCGCATCGGATGAGACACAGGTTACCTTCTTCCCATTGCCCGATCCGCAATTACCTGAAGACACCACCGTGCTTGCAACGGATACACTTACACTGGATGCCGGAAGCGGATACCCGTATTATCTATGGAGCACCGGATCGGAAGATCAGATCATTAAAATTTATGATTTGACGGTGGGAAATTATCTGTTTGGCCTGCAGGTAACCGATGAGAATGGTTGTATCGGATATGACTCTGTCCGGGCTACAGTCATTGCCGGAACTTACCTGAAGGATCCTTCTGGCAATCTCACCTTTGAGATATATCCGGTGCCGGGGAAAGATATTATTTACCTGAAGCCCGGAAGCAACATTGACGAAGAGACCATGATACGAATTATGGATAGTACAGGAAGGATCATGCTGGAAAGGAAAGTTGAAAAACTATATGACTCCGTTGCCTTCCCTGTTGACATTTCAGGCCTCTATGATGGCAGTTATTATCTGTCAATAAGCAATACGGATGCAATGAATGTGGTGAGAATTGCGAAAATATCCGGACGATAAAAAACCCTGGCGTTTTATTTCTTCCGGGGTCCGAAGGACCTGCCTGCCTCAAACAGGAATCGATTGCTCAGGTGCCGTTTTTGCTTTTTGCTTCTTTCAATTCGTTTTTAAGCTTCCGTAATTCCCTCAGTTGTTCCGCTTCCTTATTTCGAAGGGATGCTCTTTCTGTGATCCACGACTCCTCCCTTCTCCTCATTTCTTCCTGTGTTGCCATCATTTCTTCAAGATTTTGTTTCATTTCTTCCTCCTGGGCCTGAAGTTCGTTGCGTTGCACATCGGCCTGTTCGAGAAGGATCTCGGTTTGCTTTTTTGCCTTGGCTATCGAAATGAAGGAAGAAATATTCTCCGCAATTTTCTCCATGAATTTCACCTTGTATTCTTCCAGCGGACGAAGCGATGCCACTTCAATCACCCCCTGAACCATATCACTGTATTGTAACGGGATCAGATAAATATAGTTCGGGGCAATCTCCCCGAGTCCCGAGGACAATTTTACATAGCCCTTCGGAATGTCCGTTATAAGGATTGTTTTCCTTTCATTATAGCAGGTTCCGACGTATCCCTCGCCGGGTTTGCATTGGGTGAACAAATGTTCCCTGTTCATGGCATAGGATGACTCCATTGCAAGGTATACTTCCTCGGCGGAGTGTGCTTTGTGTACAACAAAAACAGCTCCCATTGTAATGCCCACATAATCCACCAGTTCGGAAAGAATGCCGGTTGCCATTTTTTTAATATCATTTCCGGCCGAAACAATAATGCTGGAGAATTTTGCAATCCCCTCATTCATGAATCGTATTTCCAATTCCCTCTGGTCCCTTTCCTTTATTTCTTCCCGCTGTTGTTCAACCTCAGCCATTTTTTGCTGTATCACTTCTTCTCCTTCCCTGATCTTTGATTCCAGAATTTCTTTATCCCGTTTGACCTGTGCCATCCTTTGTTTAACAAAAAAATAAACCAGAGAGGCCAAAACCAGGAGTACGGTGATTCTGAAAATCCATGTTTTCCAGAATGGGGGTTTAATTCTGATCATCAGCGACACACCCTCTTCATTCCATATACCATCATTATTAGAACCTTTTACCCGGAAAACATAATTGCCGGCATCCAGATTGGTGTAAGAAGCTATACGTTTCGTGCCAACGTAATTCCAATCCTCTTCAAATCCTTCCAGTTTGTACGCATATTGATTCTGATCCGGGGCTGTATAATCCAGCGCCACAAATTCGAATGAAAATACAGACTGTTTATGGGTTAGCGTAATTTTTTTTGTCTGGGAGATATCCTTTTTCAGGGGAGATCCGTGCACATTGATCGCAACCGGTTTATTAAATATGGTAAAATTGGTTATCACAACCGGAGGTATGGTAGAATTATCGTGAAGGCTGTCGGGATAAAAAATATTATATCCGTTGGTCCCGCCAAAAAGTATTTCGCCTTTGGAAGACTTGTAGCAACTGTTTCGTATGAAACTTTTTCCCTGAAGGCCATCCGTCAGGTTATAATTCTTAAACGTACCCTTTTTGAGTTCAAATCTGGAGATCCCGTCAGAAGTGCTTATCCATATATCACCGTGGTCATCTTCTACCAAACCGGTGATGTTATTACTGGGTAGCCCGTTTTGCATATAATAGCGGGTAAATAGCAGTTTTTTAGGATCGAAGTGATTTAATCCATTGATAGTACCTATCCAATAGGTGGAGTCGCTCCCAACCAGGATTATGCTGATCTGGTTGTTGCTTATGCTGTTTTCATCTGATTCTTTGAAACTATAATTTTTAAAAGTCTCCTTTTCGGGATTGAAAACAGTGAACCCATCCGTATGCCCCAAAATAATATTGCCGTCAAAGTCCTCAGCCAGATTTAAAACCCAGCTGGAATTCAAATCGCTGTTTTCCGAAGTATACGTAGTAAAAGTCCGGCTCGATTTATGAAATTGTGCAAAGCCATACCCGCCGAAGGTCATCCATATGCGGCCTTTACGATCCAGTAAAATATCGTATATATTGTTGTTGGGAATTCCATCTTTATCACTTGTAAAGGTTGTGAAAGCCATACTTTTGCGATTGTAAAGGTTCAAAGCGCAATCCCAGCCCCCTACCCATACATCCTGATCACCATCCCTGCAAATTGCCAGTACCGCATTGCTCTTCATGCTGGTATTCTTTGTGTTCAGGTGAATTACCTTGCCTGAATTCCGATCGCAAATATTGACTCCGCCCCCATCGGTTCCCACCCATAAGGTTCCATCCATATCCTCATAAAAACAACTCACCGCATTGTAACTTAAGCTATTACTATTCCCCGGTATTTTTCTGTAGGTATAGATCTTTTTGGTATTTCTTTTTGCCACATTCACTCCGCCTGTATAGGTACCCACCCAGATATTTCCTGCTCTATCTTCAGACAGGGCATGCACAGAATTATTATTCAGGCTATTGGGATTCGTCTCGTCAACCTGATAATTTACAAATGTTTTGCTATCGTAATCAAAGTAATCGAGACCGCCATTCTCTGTACCAACCCAAATCCCGTTTCTTTTATTGCCAAAAAGGGCTAATACTTTAAGCCGATTTGCATCCGTTGTGACAGGGGCATAGGCTTCAAATACAGGTTTTCCGATATTATCGGAAGCGATACGACAGATTCCGCCTCCCAGCGTACCAACCCAGATATTTCCAGCATTATCTTTGGTCATGGAGGTTATGTTGTTATGGGGAAGACTTCCGGGTTCATTCGCATCATGATAATAGTGCGTAAAAGTTTTCGTTTCAGGGTTCAAAAGATTAAGTCCCCCGTTTTCAGTACTTACCCAAAGGCGTCCTTCATTATCTGCCATTATACAGCGAACATTATCATTGCTTAAACTAGCAGGGTCATTTGCATTATGCCTGTAATGGATGAACGTATTTTCCTTCCTGTTGAACATATTAAGGCCGGTACCATCATTCCCAATCCATAGTTGTCCCTTCTTATCTTCACAAAGGGTATAGGCCCTTGGTCCGCTTATACTTTTGGGGTTGTTTTCATCGGGTGTAAAATTGATAAAATTATCAAGGTCCCGGTTGTAAAGGCTTAGTCCGCCG
>JAGDMB010000269.1 GCA_017860375.1 Bacteroidota bacterium
TATTTCGGGAAGGTTTGTCTGGAATAAATACAACAGAACATTTCTCACTCCGGCTCCTGCTGGCTCAGGCAATGCCAGCTGCCAAGGCCCCAGATGATCTCGGTGGAGTCGATGCCGATCACCGGCCGGTCCTTGATGCAACCCGAAAGGATATCCAGCGCAACATCGTCCTGTTTGCAGTTGTAAACCGGGACCATTACCCCGGCGTTGGCCATGTAAAAATTGGCATAGGAGGCCGGGAGACGCTGTCCCTCATAATATAAAGGCTCCGGCATGGGCAGTTCCACAATATTCATCTGTTTGCCGTCGGCCATCCTCATTTTCTTCAAGGTTGCCAGGTTTTTCTTCAGCGGCTCGTGATTGGCGTCGGCGCGGTTCGGTTCTACCATGGTGATGACGGTGTTCTCATTTACAAAGCGGGTAAGATCGTCCACGTGCCCGTCGGTGTCATCGCCTTCAATGCCGTCACCCAGCCATAAGACCTTTTCCACACCATAATAGTGTAACAGGAATTCCTCAATCTGCGACTGAGAGAAATCCGGATTGCGGTTGGGATGCAGCAGGCACGAGGTGGTGGTGATCAGCGTCCCCTTTCCGTTCACATCAATCGATCCGCCCTCCATGACAATGCCCGGATAAAATACCGGCAGGCCAAGCAATGCGGCTACCTGCGACGGGATCAGGGTGTCGAGCTCAGCCGGGTATTTTCCTCCCCATCCGTTATACAGCCAGCTCACCACCGCCCTGGAACCAATATTGCGGTTTACCACGAATGCCGGTCCGTGATCGCGGCACCATGCATCGTTGGTCGGGTGTATATGAAGGGCATAAAGTTTTCCGGATAGGCCTGCTTTTTGCAGTTCTTCATCCACCCTGTTTTTCATTGACTCATCCACCACGTTGATGTTCACCTTTTCCCCGCGGCTCAAATATTTAATAAATTCATGATAAAACGGGAAGATGGTATGGATCTTTCCGGGCCACGAAGTTTCGTTGTGGGGATAACTGAGCCAGGTAGATGCATGGGGCTCCCATTCGGCCGGAAAATGATAACCGAGCTGCAGAGGGGTTTCAGCCGGAGTAGGAACCCCGTGCTGCGGGTGCGTTTCGGCCGGAATAGGATGATCCGGCTGCGGGGTCTTCTTATTGGAAGGATTTGCCATGCGCTGAAAAGGCAATTGCGGTATTATTTCGAGTCATCGAGGTACCGGTTGAGGATAGGCGGGTACGTATCGGTCCGGCGGTCCCTCAAAAAAGGCCAGTGCATGCGGTAGAATCCGATTTCGCGAATGTCAAGCTGGCTTACTTCCACCTCCTCCTTGTCATGCGAAGCCTTGTACAGTATTTTCCCGAACGGGTTGCTGACAAAGGAACCGCCCCAGAAACGCACCTTTCCTTCCACACCGGTTCGGTTTACCGATACCACAAATACACCGTTGGCAATGGCATGTGCACATTGCATGGTCTGCCATGCGCTATGCTGTTCGGCATTTACTTTATCCGGCTGTGACAACGCCCATCCTATAGCGGTGGGGTAGAAAAGTATCTCAGCCCCCATCAGGGCGGTGATCCTTGCCGCCTCCGGAAACCACTGGTCCCAGCAGATCAGCACACCGACGGTGGCATACCGGGTTTTAAAAACGCCATAGCCCGTATCCCCCGGTGCAAAATAGAATTTTTCATAAAATCCCGGGTCATCGGGGATATGGTTTTTTCTGTACCTGCCGGCAATTGTTCCGTCGGCATCCAGTACAACGGTAGTATTATGAAACAAACCGTCCGCCCGCTTTTCAAACAGCGAGGCAATAATCACAACCTCAAGCTCTGCGGCCAGCTTTTGCAGTTTTTGGGTAGTGGGACCGGGTATCGTCTCCGCAAGGGAAAAATTGTCGTAATTTTCCGTATCACAAAAATAAAGACTTGAAAATAATTCCTGCAGGCAGACGATGTTTGCCCCCTTTGCGGCCGCATCACGGATTCCCTGTATGGCTTTGCGGAGATTGGATGCAATATCCGGGGTGCAGGCCATCTGCACGGTTCCGACACTGACATTTCTCTTTCCCATGGCGCTATTTATTCTCCATGATTAGCTTTTTCTCATACACGATGCAGTCGTAACCGTCGATGACCACCTGGCCGGTCTCCTTAAAACCCGAAGAGCGGTATAAATCCTTTGCATTATCCTGCAATACTGAGGTCTTAAGAAAAAAGCGCCGGATTCCCGATTCAACGGCCCGTTTTTCGAGTTCAGTGTATATCCTCTTCCCGAATCCTTTTTTCTGATGGCCGGGTAAAACGCGCATCCGCCGGATCTCTGCCTCATCCTGACCGGTTTTTTTGTACGCGCCCATGGCGACGATTCTGTCTCCAATCGTCCCTACCAGGAACAAACCACGTCCCTCACCATAAGTGGTCTCAATGGTATCCAGTTCCTCATTCCAGTGGGGTTCATGACCGGAAACACCGATGGCCTCCATGGCCAGCCTGTGAAGGTTCAGCACTTCCTCCTTGTCGGATGGAATATAGGCCCTTATTGCAAGGTTATCACTTTTTTTCATTCCAGATACGTATATCCATATAGTCCCGAACGGTAATTCGACAGGAATTCCTTGCCTTCAGCCGCGGTGATGATTCCCGATTTCACCGAGGAAGTCACCCAGGTTTCCACGGTACGGACCATTTTCTTCGGGTTGTACTGCACGTATTCGAGTACCTCGGCTACAGTCTCCCCGTCAATGATCTGGTCAATGGAATACCCTTCATCATTCACCGTCACGTGCACGGCATTGGTATCGCCAAAAAGGTTGTGAAGGTCACCGAGTATTTCCTGGTAGGCTCCTACAAGGAAAACCCCTATATAATAGCTGTCTTTTGATTTAATGGAATGCACCGGCAGAAAATAGGAAAAATTGCGCGTGGCAATGAAATTGTCGATTTTTCCGTCGGAATCGCACGTTATATCCTGCAATGTGGCGGATCTTTCAGGCTTTTCATCCAGCCGCTGAATGGGCATGATCGGGAAAATCTGGTCAATAGCCCACGAGTCAGGCAGGGATTGAAACAATGAAAAATTACAGAAATATTTATCGGACAGCAGCCTGGGAAGCTGACGGAAATCTTCCGGCGTATGCTTCGTTTCAGAATTCATCTGATGGATCTCGCGGGCAATGGACCAGAACAACCGCTCAATCTGGGCCCTGGTTTTCAGGTCGAGCAATCCCAGGCTGAACCGGTCAAGTGCCTCTTCGCGTATCTGCTGTGCATCGTGCCAGGTCTCGAGCATTTTCGGCTGGTTCAAGCTGTCCCACAGGGCATACATGTCACGTACCAGTTCATGATCGCTCTCTTTTATTTCTTCATCCTCGTCCCACACAGGCAGGGTTGTTGTCTCCAGCACGTCGAAAATCAGCACCGAATGGTGAGCCGTAAGGGAACGGCCCGATTCAGTGATAATGTTGGGGTGGGGGATCTTGTTCTTATCGCATACATCCACCATAGTGGAGACGGAATCATTTACGTATTCCTGTATGCTGTAATTTACGCTGCTTTCGCTGTTGGATGACCGGGTTCCGTCATAATCTACTCCCAGGCCTCCCCCGATATCGACGAACTGCACCGCAAAACCCTGCTTGTGAAGTTGAACATAAAACTGGGACGCTTCGCGCAGGGCATTTTTGATGCGGCGGATAATGGTAACCTGGCTCCCGATATGAAAATGCAATAGTTTCAGGCAATCTTTCAATTTGTTTTTCTGAAGAAATTCAAGGGCTTCCAGCAGTTCACTCGGGGTCAGCCCGAATTTGCTGGCATCACCTCCGGAATCCTCCCATTTTCCGCTGCCCGAACTGGCAAGTTTAACCCGGATACCGATATTGGGCTTTATTTTTAACCGTTTCGCGATGGATGCGATCAGCTTCAATTCATTGAGTTTTTCCACCACCAGGAAAATACGTTTTCCCATTTTCTGGGCCAGCATGGCCAGTTCGATATAGTCCTCATCCTTGTACCCGTTGCAGATGATCAGCGAGTCCGAGTCGGTATTGATGGCTATTACCGCATGCAATTCCGGCTTTGAACCTGCTTCCAGTCCGATATTGAATTTTTTTCCGTGACCCACGATCTCCTCCACAACCGGACGCATCTGGTTTACCTTTATCGGGTAGATGATAAAATTCTGCGCTTTATAGCCGTATTCATCCGCGGCGACTTTAAAGCAATTGGCCATTTTTTCAATCCGGTTATCCAGGATATCCGGAAACCTTATCAGCATGGGGGAGGAAACGTCACGAAGCTGCAATTCATCCACCAGCTCCCTCAGGTCAATTTTAACGCCGTC
>JAGDMB010000270.1 GCA_017860375.1 Bacteroidota bacterium
GAATATGATCCGGATGATGCAGGGATTTACCCTGTCCCCACAACAGGGATAGTGAATTTTAAAACGCCCGCATCCCATACGGGGAAATCTGCCATCTTGTTGTATAATTCTTCAGGAGAATTCATTGAAAGAAAAGAAATCCTTAATAACCAGACTGACCTTTCAGGCTATAAACCAGGCATCTATTTTTTTAAACTGTTCGGCCAAAATGAAGGATTCATTGCAGGAGGCAAGCTGATAAAAAAATGAAATTGGTACACTAATTAAATCATCTGCATATGTGCACAGGAAATGAAATCAGATCCGCAATTGTATTCGCAGGCACTGCAACACAGGCTGCCATGGTCAAGAGTCTGCTTGAAAATGCCGAGATCCAGGCTTTTCTGAAGGATGAAATTTTTGGCACGCTGGAGCCCTGGGTTGCCGATGCAGGCGGAGCAGGCCCGGTTAAGGTCATTGTTTCGGGTACGGATGCAGAAAGAGCAAAACTGGTCGTGGATGAATATGAAAAGAACATAAATTCAGACATCCATTGAAAAACTTTTTATCTGATCGGTTGATTGCGCTTATGCGCAATAAGGATCAATCCGGTGGTAACACTTAAATACTGATTAAAATCAATCCGGTATGATCCATTTGAACCTACAAGTTTTACATTCCGCAGTTTTTTTCCGTCAACGAATATTTCAGGATTTTCCGAAGTTAATCCGGAGTTTCTCAACTCCAGTGCATTTACAGCCATGATGCCTGATTTCACCTCAATAATAACCGAATTGTCCCGCCTGACGTAATGTGCTGTGCCGTTTCCGTGTGAAAAGAAAAGCCTGTAGTTTTCCTGTTCAAGGTGAGGGTTAAAGGAATAACAACCACAGGAAATCCCGAGTCCCAGATAGGCATGAAGAATGGACCAGGCCGACATGGGCCGGTAATAGTGACCGCCAAATTCCTGATGGTCCCAGTATAGGCCTGATTTGCGGTACCGGTCATCCACGGTTTGTATTACTGCCTGTCCCTGGTCCACCAATCCTTCATAAATCAACAAGGCTGCAAAGGCCAGTTCAACACCCGACCAGCATGTATTTGCCTGGTCAACCCACAGGTTGGTTTCATGAATGGGATAATGATCGGGATATTCCGGCCATGTGCAGTTTCTGAGTCCAAAAGCGGGCGTATAGGAAGACTCCATTATTGTGATCAGTGCGGCCTTTACTTTTTCTTCCTCCTGTATGGTTCCAAGATTGCTCTGATGCGCCACCCATTGCCCAATCAGCTGGTCCGTCAATATCCCGTCATCCATTCCTTTGTCTCCCTGGTAATCATTTGATAACCCATAATACTTACCGGTCCAGAGCTTATCCTGCATTAACGCCATGCCCTTTCGTTTGATCGTACCAGCCAATTCAAGGGTTTTATAATCCCTGACGAAGGGTGCGGCCTTTTCAACGGAGGCCATGGCTGCCAGCCACTGCGACTGGATATAAGAGGCCAGTCCGTACATCGGGAAATTATCATAGCTGCACATGATACCAGCCATTTCAGGCATTGAATCCTTATCGGCATCTCTGTCCCTGAGTATATATTCCATTCCTTTCAATACCGATGGCCACATTTCATGCAAATAAACCGTATCATCGGTCCAGAAAAAATCCCTCAATACCATTTGGATATAATCCGGAACCAGATCCAACCGATGGTATACCATATGCGCCCCGAATTGCGCAGAATCACAATCCATGCCAAGTCCATGATTGATTTCTCCCCGTTGCGTCTGATGCTTTTTATGCGCTCTCATGGTTTCTTTCTGCAGATCGGGAAAAAGTGCAATAATTGAGGATGAACCATACAAGGAAACATCGATGGTTGCATTGGGTCCCCATGGTTTCTCCGGGGTCATTCCTTCGCGTATGGCAAAAGACCCGTTTCGGGTAAAGGTGGAGCTGGTGATAAACGTGTTAAAATGGGAATTGACCTGATCCAGTACAAACTGGGGTAAACTGCTGTTGTAAAAATCCCCGAGGAATTTCAATGTCCTTTCTGTAAGCCATTTTTTATTCTCCATTAAATAATTGGCCACATCGAAATCCGACCGGAAGAAATTATTGTAATAATGTCCCTGGTTGCGGGTAATTTTTAAATTCAGGTTATAGTCCCTGGTTGAAATATCAACCGTTGGATCACCTTCAATTGCGCCATAGCTGTTTGGAAAAAACCAGGATAATATGAAGGCGTGAGAAAAGGATTGACCCGGCAGCAGGCTTTTTGTCACACCAACCGAGCTGAAACACCGTTGATCCTTATTTTCCGAGATATTTGCCCGTTTTGCGCCCAGTGAAAGCCTATTCCGGTTTTCCGTGTCATTCAGATCAGCAAACCGATCTGAAACGATCAGCTTTTCATAATAAGGATGCCTGTGTTCCCATCCCAGGTAATAGGTCGACTCGCCGGACATGGAAAAAATTCCCATTTTCCCCCATGAACTGCGAAGTGTATCCATACCTCCGCATGACATGGAAAAACCTTTATAACCTTCACCTGCATATTCCGTCGAGAGAAAATATTTATCCAGCACATCGTATCCGACGAGATTCCTTAAAGTGGCAATAAGAAATACCGTAACTTTCCTTTCCGTTTTCGACAGAACCGTAAAGTTAAAATACGCGCCCGGCAGAGATGAGTTTTTCGTATCATGCGGGATAAAAGGAGAAAACACCTCAAGCGAAATATCAAAGGGCATATCCGAATCGGAAAAAATCATCTGTGTAAAGGGAAAACGGGCTGTATATTCAATCTTTTCCACCACCGACATCCAGGGATAATAATAATCAATACCCTGTATGGCCCCTTCGGACAAACTGTTATTCAACTGAAGCAGTTTTAACCGGGGCTTCTCTCCTTCCACCTGAAAACGTACCAAAAAAAACAGATAAGAATCTTCCGAACTGGTCCGGGGAAAGGTTTTCTCCGTAAGGGGTTCCCCGGTGCCCAGTGGCCAGTTATTGAACAGGGTCCAGTTATAAAACTGTCCGTTTTTACGCAACTCAAGCGATCCGGTGCCCAGACCTCCAATTGCAATTCCGCTCCGAACCCGGTTTTCAGCTTTGAAGGTTTCAATAAAAGGATGGTATTGAACCGGTTGGGAGTATAAATCAGTCTGAATCAGGATATATAAAAATGCCACAAAAGATAAAGTCCTTTGCACACACGAGTTTCCCACAAATGTCATTTTAAATCCTTTATAAACAACAGCATATTGGTATCCTGCTATAGTATACTCAAAAGAAAGTAGATCAGGACAATAATCAAAAAGACCAGGAGGACCTCAAATCCAAGCAGGACCAATAGTTTTCTCCTCCTAAAAGGCTTGCCCATCTCCATATCATTTGTTAATAAAGGTAACCAACCCTGTAAAAGGCAGGGTAAACTGTTTTATTAAAAAGGTTTGTTATTTTGATGGGCGGCAATCAATGCAGGAATCAGAAATTATTCATGCATGTACTCCTTGGGCGACTTAAAAAACAACTCACTGAAACAGGTTGAAAAATACTTGGGATTGCTGAATCCAACTGCATACGCCACTTCGGATATGTTATAATGTCCCTTCTTCAATAGCTTTGCAGCAATTTTCAGGCGGATAGTCCGTATATAAATATTGACGGTCATCCCGGTGAGGGCTTTGAGTTTCTTATAAAGGTTCCCTTTGCTCATATTGAGTTCAAAAGCAAGCCTGTCACCTGATAATTCGGGATCATCAATATTATCTTCAACCGTCTTGACAAACTTTTCAAGAAAACCCTGATCAATTTGTGTTATCTTAATATTGGCCGGAATGATGCTGTTGTCCTTTGAAAACCTCTCCGCCAGTTGTTTCCTGATATCGAGGGAATTCTTTAATCGCAGTTTCAGGACTTCAGGACTAAAGGGTTTAATGATGTAATCATCCGCACCCGTCTCAAATCCGCTAATCTGATGTTCAACATCCGATTTGGCCGTTAACAGCAAAACGGGAATATGACTTGTCAATTCATCGGTTTTGATTTTTTTACACAACGAGATCCCATCCATTTCGGGCATCATGATATCGCTCAGGATCAGGTCCGGCAGCTGAGTTCTGGCAATTTCAAGTCCTTCCACACCATCCTTCGCCAGGACAACCGTGAAATCGCCTTTTAACTCATTGTATAAAAACTGCTGCATGTCGGCATTGTCCTCGATCACTAAAATTCTTGGATTGCCCTCAGCATCAGTCAAACCCGTGATTTTATCGTTTTCGCTGTATGCCGGAGATTCCAGCATCGATTTCATATACTCAAAAGAATAATCGATCCCTGATTCACTGCTGATCTCTTCAGGTTTCAGGTGTTCATCGGATTTGGGAAGAAAAACCGAGAAGGTTGTCCCTTTGTTCACCTGGCTGGTAAACCTGATTTCACCATAATGAGACTCCACCAGGTCTTTTGAGAGTGAAAGTCCGATCCCCGTGCTGATCTTTCCGGTTGCGGTCATATCGGAAATCTGGTAAAAACGGTCAAAAATATGTGGCCGGTGCTTTTCTTCAATGCCCGGTCCGGAATCCGATACATCGATCCGGATCATTGCGCGGTCTCCAAGCATTTGATTGTCAGCAATGGACAAGACGATCTTGCCTCCAATGGGGGTGTGTTTAAATGCATTGGACAAAAGGTTGTAAAAGATCTTTTCAATTTTATCGGTATCAATGAACAATTCATTTACTTCCTTATCGCTCAGAAACTGGAAATCAATATCTTTTTTCTCT
>JAGDMB010000271.1 GCA_017860375.1 Bacteroidota bacterium
ATCGAGCTTTTCAAACGTTCCGTCCCCGTTGTTTTTGTAAACGCCGCCGTGATAAAAATCAAAACTGTGTTCGGTGGCCAACAGGTCCAGCAGACCATCATTATCAACATCTGCCCAGTCGAGATTTGAACGTTCTGTCACCCGTAAACTGGTGTTGACCTGATCAAACTGGCTTGTCTCCGTATTCCAGAAATACATGCGTTGCCACCGCTCGGTGGTGTCGGCGATACCGTCTTCATTCCGGTCGAGCGGCTCACCCGATTCGTCGAGCAAGGGTTCTTTGGGATTGTTTTTATTACCCGTAATGTAAAAGTCGAGATGACCGTCGTTATTGACGTCAACGGCACTGCCGCCACCCCACTGTTGTCCCAGTTCCTGATGAACTGTGATCGTCTGCCCATACCCGTTGGCAACCGCCAGCAGTATGGAAAAAATGTAAAGAATTCGCTTCATAGGTATACTTTTTAAATTAGACAATTGGTATATAAATGGTACTTAATTCTTAAAATATGGCTTTTGACGAAGATCCGTGCTGGGCCCCTTCCCCTTGTTGATGACCGGCCATCCCTTGATCCACTCAATCCGGTCAAGAAACATCGGCCGCCGGGTTGCCCCGCCGGGCAACCATGGATTGGAATACAGTATAGCATGGTAGATGAACCAGTCGTCGCCCCTGTCGTCGGTGATGATCTGGCCGTTATGTCCCGGGCCGGTAACCGTGGTGTTCCCTTTCAGGATGACGCCTTCGATCGAATCCACTGCCGGCACCCACCAGTTGTTGTTGTATTCCATGAGGTTCTTACCGGTTTCCGTATAATAGGGCCCTTTGAAATTACCTGAGCGACCGACCACGACCCGGTAATTGCTTTTGGGCCCTTCGCAGCAGCTGGCGGTGGATACAAACAGGTAGAAATACTCTCCTTTCCTGTAGATATAGGCTGCTTCGAATGAGTTTCCCGCAAGGGGAAATTTTTCTCCCACCGTGCTTTTGCCATCGGGACTCAGTTCGATACCGAAAATGCCGCCGCCCAGGCTACCCCAGACCAGGTAGATTTTCCCATCCTGTTCGAAAACCGAGGGATCAATGGAATTGAAGACACCGATATCGCGGGAGTCGAACAGCTTCCCCTGATCCGTGAAAGGTCCTTCCGGACTATCGGCAATAGCCAGTCCGATACCTGCATTCTGGTCTCCCCAGGTCGAAAAAGCATAATACAGGTAATATTTATTCTGCACAACCTTTATTTCAGGTGCCCAAATACCGCCCTCCTTCCAGTCGGGTTTTTCAGTAAAGGCCTCCCCAACATATTCCCATTTCACCAGGTCCCTCGATTTAATCACAGGGATCAGCCGATGCTTCTTATCGTCCCATGTATTTTCCGTACCATAGGCATAAAACCAGTTATCAGCTGCTCTGACAAGGGTCGGATCCGCCAGGTCGGGTTCAAAGACCGGATTCGTGTAGCATGAATCTTTCTCATCCGCAGTGCGGCAGGCAGAACCGTCTCCGCACGCCATCGCGAATACGAATACCACCGGCAAAAGAAAAGTTATCTGCATTTTTCTGTTTCTCATCGTTCGTTTCCCAATCAATGATTTGTTTTTCTTTCGTTCTGCAAATTTCTTCAAAATAGAATTGGAATGAAAACAAATCCATGTATGTATTATTTATCCTGTTATCCCCTATTCGGACACCATAAATTTAGGTTGGTGCCAGCCACCTTCAGCTTGTATCACCGTTACGGGCCATCCCTGATCGTCGAGGTCCAGCCTGCTGAGCAGGATCGGATGCCGTTCGGATCCGGTCGTCAGCGTGGGTATCCGGGTATCGGTAGCCTGGTAAAGGATCCATTCTGCCCCTTCATAATCGGTGAATATACCCCCAACATGGGAAGGAGCGATAAAACTTTCCGCAGCATTTCCTGCCACCAGTTCGGTTCCGAATCCATTGAGTATATTGTTCCCGTCCCGGTCAAGATAAGGCCCTTTGATATCGGAAGCCTTGGCCATTTTAATGCCGGCTGCATCCCCTTCTCCCGAGGTACCGAAGAAATAATACTCCTCCGCATCTTTTCTGAAAATATAAGTGCCCGTAAAATCGGTTCCGGCAATTTTAAAAACATCCCCTTTGGGGGCAGGAGGTGCATTTTTAATCACATTCATTTCCGTGCCGTAAATGCCATCCGAGTTTTCAAAAAACATATAGAATTTCAGCCCCGCCTGAATGAAGTAGGGATGCCGGCAATACGTCATGCCAATGCCTGCAGGGTCAATTATTTTACCATAGTCCGTGTAAGGTCCCTGCGGAGTTTTCGAATATGCAATACCTATTCCCTCATCTCCAATGGTATATGCGAGGTAATAGGTGCCAAGTGTTTTGGCAAAGATTCCCGAGACCGAAGTAAGCGGTCCCATAGCCCAGGTAGGTTTCCCCGACTGGAAAGCCTCTCCGGAAAGACTCCAGGTCATAAGGTTGCTGGACCGTATGACCGGTACCACATAATTTAATCCGGGAGCCCATTCCTTTTCGTCACCAAAGGCGAAATACTGGGTTGCCCCCCTGAACGCAGAGGGATTGCTGAGATCGGGCTCCCAGACTGGATTCCGGTAACTCGATTCATCCGGTAGCATAACTTCTTCCCACCAGATAGAATCTGCACCGTCACCTTCCACATCCGTGCAGGAAACAGTGGTAATAAGGAGGGAAGAAACCAGCACGAATCCCGAGAATAAAGCAGTGAACGTCAATCCCAGGATCGTATTTTTTGTATTCATGTTGAAGGATTTCATAGTCATTTGAATTTACTGCATGGTTTTTCAGGTGATCAGAATCCGGGGTTTTGTGTAAGGCCCGGATAAAGTCCGATCTCCCGGTTAGGAATAGGAAAAAGGTGGCTGATTCCCAGCTTATAATTCAGGAATTCGGCATCCCTTTCGGTGGCGATAATATTTATCTTAGTCTGATCGTGCAAATCTCCCCAGCGGTCGAGGTCATACCATCGGGTTGCTTCACCGCACAGTTCCACCAGCCGTTCGTGCTGGATGCGTTCCATCAGTCTGTCATAGTTGGTGAAAAGGGAGGGATCGAGATCAGCCATGGTAACCCTCCTGCGCACTTTATTAATGTATTCCACGGCAGTGGTCCGGTCGCCGTCAAGTTCATTCAGCACCTCGGCATACATCAGGTAAATATCCGCCAGGCGAACCAGTCTGAAATTGATACCCGAACTGTAGTCCTCGCTTGCGTGGGTATCCACCCGCGTATATTTTCTCCAGTAACAGGGCTGTGTAAGCCTGTAGTCCTCTGTAGCCATCCATTGCGACCATGTTTTACCATACAGGAGTTCGGTATCACCCGGTTTCTCGTAGAAAAGGGTAACGGCCAGCCGCGGGTCCTCCTGGTTGTCACTGGTTTTTTCCTTGCGGAATTCATCCAGAAGCCAGGGCCTGGCATATGCATCAGCCCAGGCACCGCCATCGACCACCAGCCCGAGGAATTTCGGCCGGTGGGCGCCCAATTCCTTTCCGTTGTAAAGTCCTTCGGCAAATTGAATTTCAACCAGCGCCTCGCTGTTGTTTTCATTATTCATGAGGAAATTTTCCTTGTAATTGCCTATGAGGCTGTATTGATTAAGTGCGAATATCTCCTCGATCTTGGTCTTTGCTTTCTCCCAGTATTCATCTGCCTTGGCAGAATTGTTTACCGTGGGTCTTTTGTTATATCCGGCCAGCTGCATATAGACTTTCGCCAGCATGGCTTTGGCCCCTCCCTGGGTCATCCTTCCCAGGTTATCGCCTGTCCAGCTTAAAGGCAGGTATTTCTCCGCCTCAAGAAAATCGGCTTCCGCCTGAAGGAATATGGCTTCCTGTTCGATCACCTCGCCGTTATCCGTGGAGTTGATCATATGGGGACCTTTTCCAAAACTGCCCCCCAGGTACCAGTAAGCTATCCCCCGGATGAAATAGGCCTGTCCGAGTATCTGTTCAGCCTTCGTTTTGTCTTCAAACAGGGCCAGCCCACGTGATTCCATATTATCAATAACCTGGTTGCAATAGAACATCTGCCGGTAAATGGCTCCCCACGACCAGATGATGCATTCTGCGTTATCGTCATTATAGCTGATGATGTTGAAGTTGGAATAGGCCTGGAAATAGGGATTTGGACTTTCACTCCATCCTTCGTCGCTCCGGGAGATCATCAGTACGTGATACCAGCGGCTGAAATAGCCGGGTACCCGGAACTGGGAATAGCATGCATTCAGTCCCTGCTCGTAATCTTTCTCATGTTGCCAGTAGGTATCC
>JAGDMB010000048.1 GCA_017860375.1 Bacteroidota bacterium
CCGATAATAATCCCGAGAATGTATAGCCGGCGGACAAATTGCGCACCAGCAATGTTTTCTCACATGAATCCGCACCGGATAGGAGAAAAGGACTTGCCGCATAATCCAATTTTACAAAATCTTTCACGTCGAGCATGGAAACCGTTTGATGGTCAAGTTCATACAATCCGCCCATTCCGCCGTGATCGTGTACCCTGATTGCAAGGATGTTTTGTTTGTTCCATTTCAGCCGTGGATCGCTGACGGCTAAAAGATACTTTCTGAACAGCCTGTATGCTTCATTGTCCCCCTCAAAACTGTCTGGTTTTTGCCCGGCAGGAATCAGCCTGGCATTCTCACCAATAAGTTTCCCGTTCAGAAAAGTCTGTTCCGTATCGTCAATCTTACCGATCGTAATCAAAACACTGTCTTTAAAAAAAGCATTTTTTCGAATCGCATCCGGAAGGTTGAAGGACACCCTGTACCAGGCATATCCGTCATAATCGGGCAGGCCTTGTTGTTCCCAAACCATGGAAGGATTAATGACCCTCCAGTTCTCATCGTTATAGTCAACGTTTGCAAAAACCAGGCTGTCACCTGTATTGAATTTCCAATTGTCCAGCATAATCAGGCTGGTCGGTTTCTTTGTTTGCCTGCACATGCATAAGAGCAGGGATAAAAAAACAAGGGTCGCTATGGTCCGTATTTTCATTGTACTTTGTTTTATGTTTTTTTTTGTTAAAGTTCAGGGATTGAATTTATTTTCACGTTGAATGAAGAATAAAAAAGGTAAACTATTTTCTCAAAAGGGTCATGCGGATTGTTCCGCTATTGGATGATCGGATGTAAGGTTATAAATTTATACAAACTTAATCCTTTACCGTATGAAAAAGATTTATACCCTGCTAGTAATCCTAGTATTTTTAGCCTTTGCGACCCAGTTATCCGGCCAGGACACGCTAAAGCCCATCGGCTGGATAACATACCCCAGTGATGTGAACTGGAGTGTGGATAAATTCACAAAGAAAGCGGTGACCATTAAAAAAGCCCCTGCAGAATGGACATTTGATGCCGGCACTTTTGTCCTCAGTGAGATATGGGACAAAATCGGTACTGAGAATGAAATAAAGAATAATACCCGCTCTGAAGGTGGTGATCTTTACCAGAAAGACGTTTTCGGCACCACGTGGAAAGCATTTTACGACAACGAATTCCTGTATATTGGTTTAAAATATGTTGACATGAACCAGCAAGTTCCGAATGAGAACAAGGGATTCGAAATATGTTTTCAGACCAAGTACTACGACCGGTATGAACCCGGCTGGCAGAAGGCTCAAAGCATTCAGGGGAAGAATAAACAATATGCCCGGTATCTTCAGTTAGGAGGAGGAAAAACCCGGTTAGTGGCTACCGCATCGGGAGCTACACTTGATGAATTCAACAGCAGCAATGGAATAACCGGTACATGGGAAAATAATGCCAATGTGCTGACATCGCTGGGAGACCCGCTCAATGAATTCTTCACCTGGGAAATCGATGGTGACAATACCATCTGGGCTATGGTCCGCTATAGTTTTGCCGATCATATGTATTACCTGACCGATGAATTTGCAGCGGATGAGGCGTCTAACCGGACCGCTTTCAATCCTGTTGACAAAGATACGATCTCCTGGGAAGTCAAGAATAATGCAAGCAATGTAACAGGATCGGAAATCGAGTACTGGTGGAACAGTGATGTAAACGACGGATTTGAAGCCATTTATTACAACGGCTACCTGATCTTTGGTACCGAAGTATGGGGATCTACCGGTATTCGTGAGGATAACCTGGTCGATCAAACCGGTGTATACCTTACCGGCAATGTGTTGCATCTGAAAGGCATTGACCGTACCGATTTAACGGTATATTCATTGCTGGGTCAGCACGTATGCTCAGCTGAAAACGTGACCGAGCTGGATGTATCGGGACTCCGTCAGGGATTTTATATCGTAAAGATCGGCAATCAAAGTCAGTCCTATAAGATTGTTATCCGGTAGGGGTGCTTCATCAGGAGTGTGCCACAAAAGCCTGTTTGCTGTTTGTCAGGAACCCGAATGCCATGAAACTCAATGGATATTTCGGGATTCAGGCAGCCAGGCTTTTGAGGCATGCTGTAAGATTTATGGATAGATTCTTAATGTAATGGACATTAAAACCATCGATGAAAGCCTATATATCGGACAGGAAAAGAAATCCTATTATACGTGTGCATCCGGTACATACTTCACCCTTCACGATTTTCAGGGCAGGTGCCTGATTACCAGGGCTCCTTCAGATTCTGAACAGACCATTGATTTAAGTGAACTGCCGGCCGGCGAATACATACTGACTATTTCAGGGAAAAATGCCGTACAAACGCGTAAGATAGTTATCTGAAACGCATGAATAAAACAATTCGCTCAGGAATTATTATGCTATTACTGGCAGTTACAACGCTCTGTAACTATGCCCAGGTTACCATTTCGGAGGCACCTATCTCCATACCCACATACGCTTTGAATGTTCCGGATAAAAATCCGGCATTTTATCTTCCGGAAGTATACCAGGGAGCACAGTTGCGCATTTACCCCTATGTCAACAACAGTTCTATGACCGATCAGAAGGTTGAAAGAATTTACAAGGGCCTTTTCCTCGAAAATGAATATATAAGACTTTGTATTTTACCTGAACTGGGAGGAAGGTTGTACTATGCCGTCGATAAAAGCAACGGATATGACATGGTGTACAGGAACCATGTTATTAAACCTGCTCTGATAGGAATGACAGGAGGCTGGATTTCGGGAGGCGTTGAATGGAACATCCCGCATCATCACCGTGCATCTACCATTATGCCGGTAGCTTACAGGCTGGAGGAACATGCTGATGGAAGCAAGACCATCTGGGTAGGAGAAACTGAAAAGCGCAGTCAAACCCGCTGGGTCGTAGGATTAACCTTGTACCCGGGCAAAGCGTATATCGAAACCACCATTCGCTATTTTAATACCACGCCGGTAATTCAAAGCTTTTTAGCCTGGGCGAATACTGCTGTCCATGCCAATTCCAATTACCAGGTTATTTTTCCTCCCGATGTCAAAAGGGCAGCTTTTCACTCAAAAGTCGAGTTCACGGATTATCCTGTTGCCGATCAATTCTACCAGGGGATCGATTTCCGGGGAAATATCGATCTGAGCTGGTGGAAAAATACACCCTCCCCTACTTCGTTTTTTGCATGGGGCTCAACCATGAATTTCCTTGCAGGATACGATCATGGTAAAAATGCCGGAATACTTCTGGTGGGTGATCACTCGGTTTTTCCGGGCAAGAAATTCTGGAATTGGGGTAACAATGATGTGCAGCGTCTTTGGGACAAAATGCTGACCGATAGTGACGGCCCTTACCTGGAGCTGATGATGGGAATGTATTCGGACAATCAGCCGGATTATAGCTGGAACAATCCCTTCGGCACCAAAGAAGGTACAATGGTTTACGCGCCTTTGAAAGATATGCCATCCGTCAAAAATGCAAATAAAAATGGGGCGGTTAATATTGAGTCATTGCCCGGCATGATCCGTATTCATGTAAATGTATATGCTGAATTCCAGCATGCCAGGATAATGGTGACCGATGGTGAATCGCAAATTTTCAATGAAACGGTTTCACTGGAGCCAGGCAAACCCTACCATAAAGAGATAAAACCAATAAAAAGCGAAGCCAGTCCGGGTATCTATATCCTTGATTCTGCAGGTAAAGAATTGGTGAGTTACCATGCCGAACTTCAAAAAAACGAACCGACCCCTTCACGTTATACCGAGCCTGAAAATCCTTCCGAAATAAAATCGCTGGATGATCTGTACCTCACGGGCCTGCGATTGGAGCAGTTCCATAACGCCGTCTATGATCCGACCGCTTATTATTTTGAATGTTTGAAACGTGATTCGATGCAGATAGATGCAAATACCCAGTCAGGAATAGGGTATCTGAAACAAATGAATTACCCTGAATCAGAAAAGTACCTCCGGAGGGCTGTTGTTAAAATTACAGGCCATTATACCAGGCCCAAAAGGACTGAGCCTTTGTACTATTTGGGGCTTTGCCTTTTCAGGCAGGGAAGATTTAATGAAGCCGGCGAATGGTTGCAGCAATCGGCCTGGGATAATGCCTGGTACGCTCCTTCCATGTTGTTGCTGGGTACGATCGACAGCCGTAAAAATAATTTGAATGAGGCGGTTGTTACGCTCAGGAATTCGGTGAATGCCTGTGTTTCAATAGACGGGCTTAACAGGCTGGCGGCTCTTTCAAGGATACAGGGACAAACGGAAGATTGCAGATCATTGCTGAAACAAGCCCTGGAGCTTGACCCCTTAAATCCCGTATCGCAATATGAACAATGGGTTTACGAAAACCAGGTGAAAAACAGTTCTATTACAGTTAGGCCTGAATTTTTGGGTGACAATGCGGACTCCTACCGGGAAGTCGCTGCATTCTATATGGAACTTGGACTTTTTAAGGAAGCCACCGGCATACTCGATCTTGCATCATCGTCACACTTTAGCACGGTAGCCAATGATCCGCTGATTCATTATTACAAGGCATACTGCCAGGATTTCCTGGGTAATCCTGCCGAAGCCGCCAAGGCAATTGAACGTGCTAAAACCTGTGCCATAGATTATTGCTTCCCTTACGGAAGTACTTCTTTGGAAGTATTACGATTTGTTACACATTTTGACAGTCTCGATGCCCAGGCATGGTACCTGCTTGGCAATATCCTTTGCGATCCCCAGCCTAAAGAAGCGGTGAAAGCATGGGAAATGGCTGTTACATTGGATCCGATGTTTGCAATTGCATATCGCAATCTGTCGTTCGTATATGCGAATGTGGATCACAATGCAGAGAAAGCCATTCAAACCATTGAAAAGGCCATCTCCCTGAAGCCTGATGAACCAGTCTGGATTCTGGAGGCTGACCTGTATCATGAATATGCCGGTTTTTCCGTTGATAAACGGCTTGATTTCCTTGAGGCTCATGCCTCAACCGTATCTTTATGGGATAAGACCATTTTAAGCCGGGTGGATCTGCTTATTTTTAAAGGCAGGTTTGATGAAGCGATAGAGCTATTAAAAAACAATCATTTCTATATTGCGGAATTGACCATGCTCAATCCCCATAATTCATGGAGTGACGCTCATTTTTACCGGGGTATGAAATACCTTGAGCAAAAACAATTTGATAAAGCTATTGCTGATTTCGAGGCCATCACCATTTTCCCCCGTAATCTTGAAATTGCGCGGGATGCCAAGACCGATCTGGCCAACTATGGCCTGGCCAGAGTGTACCAGGCCATGGGTAATAACAGTCAGGCGAAAGCCTATTACACCAGGCTGGCAGACATCGGATCCACCAAACGTGGATGGGGTGAAAATAAGACTTCCTTAATCTCCTATTACCAGGCCAGGGCATGGGAAGAATTGGGAGAAAAAAAGAAGGCTGAAGCTATATATCAACAGCTAATCCGTGATGGTCAGAATTCGCTGAATACGAAACCCCATGAAGCATTATGCCTGAATTCTGTTCGTATCCTAATCGGGCAGAAAAACCAGATTGCTGAGGCCTATTTCTCAATGGCCCTGGGTTATCTGGGAGAGGGCAATGCTGCAGAAGCAAAGATCGCACTCAGGAAGGCCCTGGATAATAACCCGCACATGACAAATGCCTGGTTTATGAGCGAATAATATTTACAGGAACAAATCGTTGCCTGTAAAGATCAGCGTCGGGGTTTCTTTTCCTGCCCAGGGTATGGTATAGGGAATTCCCGGCAACAGATCAAAACAGTTGTCCGGAACATTTCTTTCGCCGTCTGCATCCAGACAGGCTCCCCAAATGAATACCGTTGACTGAAATGTGAGTGTTTCCTTATCCCGTATGATCTTCAGCCCGGGTTTCGAAAAGGCCAGGTCTTTGAAACGTTCGGTAAAAAGCCGGTGCTGAGCCACCACATTGCCGTTTTCTTCCAGCAAAGCAAAGGCACCGCTGGTTTTCCTGTCCTCTGCCTTCCATTTTTCAGCGGAAAAAGCAGCCAGAAGCACGGATGCATTGGCCGGAATGGAAGCGGAACGGTGCTCATCAACCGGCAATCCGCCTGCAAGGAGAAAGATGCCGTAGCGAACCGCTCCCTGCCAGTCAGAGGGACCATCGTTCACCCCAAATATTTTTACGGAATCGTTCTCCAATGCTACCACCGTTGTAACCGGCTGATAGGCCCTCCGTACGGGATGATACGCCAGTTTTTTCCGAAGGTAGTAATCCACAATAGTCCAGCCATGTGTAACGGGCCATGAATCATTATACATCCAGAATACAGCCGAGGATGTGCTGAACATCCTTCGCCGGTAATTGAGGATATACTCGGTCAGTCCTTCCGCCTGTAAAAGTCCGCTGGCAAGCGCATATCGTTCGAATCCGAGGTCTTCTGCCCTTTTCCCGAGCCAGAATTCAGTCGACTGGTAGGTAATTCCTGGATTGTGGTTCCAGAAATTCACCTCGTTGTCGTGGTGATCCCAGGAGAAAGAGCGGATCTGTTGCTCTCCCGGCGGAAGGAATTGCCTGAGGGTAGCAGGTGAACTGGCACCCAGCACGCCTCCTTCATTCGGGAAACGGTCGACATACTTGCGGTACTCCCGGAAGTCGGGACCGGCTGCTCCCAGGCTCACATCCCAGGGATGCTGGTCGCCCATAACAGGGCTGTTCGGATTTATATAGCCCGGAGAAAAGGGTGAACTTGGCCAATATGGCCTGGAAGGGTCCTCTTCCTTTATAATCACCGGGAAGGTATGATGATACAAACCGTAGTCCGGCATAATTTTCCCGTATTTATCCCAGCCCCAGTAAAAGGTTCCTACTTCATTCTCATTGTTTCCGCACCATACGGCAAGAGACGGATGGGGAGAAAACTCCCTGACGCCCCATTGCACTTCGTGTTTGACCAGTTCATGGAATTCCATGTCATCACCGGGATATTTGCTGCAGGCAAAAAGCAGGTCGTGCCAGACCAGGATGCCTTTCTCATCGCAGAGATCGAGCAGGTCGTGACCGGCCCAGATTGCCCCGCCCCAGATACGGAGCATGTTAAAATTGGCTTTCAATGCCATATCCGTGAGGACTTGAAGACGTTCCCTGCTTACGTTGCTGTAAATCATATCAGGTGGTACCCAGTTGCCTCCCTTCATAAACACCTTGCGGTTGTTTACCACAATTGTAAAATAGTTACCCTCCAATGGATGCGGGGACTGATCAATACGAATGCTTCGTATTCCGGTTCGGATCATCTTCATTGTGTGTACCACATCATCCGTCATCACTTCCACCTTAAGGGTGTACAGGGCCTGGTCACCCTGACCTGCCGGCCACCAGAGCCGGGGATGTACGACTTCCACGGTGCTGGTATAAGAAGTCAATCCGGGGCTCAGGTTTACATCGATAAGGCTGTTTTCACCCGTTTCCATGACGGTGGCTCTGATCTTAACCCGGGTCGTCTGATCAAATCCTTCCAGGAAGGACTTCACGGTTAATACGGCCTTCTGAAGATCATCCGAAAGGTTGCACTGAACCACAATCTGGTCAAGCCGCAACTCTTTATTCCATTCGAGTCGCACCGGACCGGTAATGCCCACATTGATCAGCTGGGGATTCCAATCCCACAGGAACTGATACTGCGGTTTTCGCATCCAGTGCCTTTTATTCAGCAGAGCCCCCATGTTTTGCAGGTAAGCCTCTCCTTCCTTATCGGCCACCCCGTAAAGACCGCTTTCAATGCCAATCTGAAGCAGGTTTTTGCCTGTCTTCAGCTTCCCGGTTACATCAATCCGGCAAGGCACAAAGGCTGATTTATGTGTGCCCACCCGCTCACCGTTGAGCAGGATGGTGGCGTTCAGATCAAGCTGATCAAAGACAAGCCATGCCTTCTGTTTCATGGCCTCATCCGGCACCGTGAATGTCGTCACGTAAAGCCAGTATTTTTCTGCCACCCACCGGGCTTTGAGGGTGTTCATCCCGTAGTTTATATCCTCAACAAGTCCGGCCTTTTGCAATGCCAGGTGAAGTTCCATGGGTACCGGTACATCCAGGTAACGGGCAGGGTCAAGTGAAGGGTCGCCGTGAAAGTAGGCCTCCAGGGATTGAGGCCCGTGTCCGCCTTCGTTCCAGGTCACCTTCCAGATGCCGGAAAGGTCGAGTGATTGCGGATTCTGAGCCTTGGTTATTACAAATGAAGCCAGCAGGATGATTAAAAAATAGGTTTTTTTCATATCGGGACAATTTTTAGAACCGGTTGTATGAACCCAGAATACTTTTTGTTTCGCAAAGGAATGCCGGATTGAAAAAGGATTATTTCATCATTACTTCTATTTTATTCCCGTCAGCATGTTTTATTGTTAAGATTCCTCCTTCATCCAGCGGCTGCCACATCCATCCTTCGGCTGCCATATCATCCGTTTCAGCTAATTCACTGTCGTTTACCCCTACCCGTTCCGGTTTCGATACAAGCCTGAAGGTTTCTTCAGAAGCATCGTCATAGGTGCGATAGGTTATTTTGGATGGTGTATACGAGATCTCGCATATGGTTGAAGAGGATCTCAATACATGATCCGAACCTTTAGGAGCCAGTTCAGGCATAGCAGCCATAGCCCGTATATAATGACGCACGTAATCGCCATACCCGTCGGTAAGCCATATATCATCCCGGATGTATCGGTTTCTGCCGTCATTTGCCACTGTATAAGTAGCCCAGTTCAGGGTGCGAAGGGCATTGGCAGTGTAGGTTGTATCCCCCGACAATTTGCCATACATCAGTTCAACAGACGCCTGCCGCGAGGAATGGCTGTTGCCCGGAACGCGGTAAACGGTTTGTTCATTCATCACCACAACCTTGTATTTGTCATATTCATGGTTCCCCAGTTCACGGTAGGTCCAGTCGATGATCCCTTTCACCTCTTCCTTCCATTTGGGAAAAAGTTCCGTATGTTGCAGGATGAACATGGCAAAGGTGATGGCATTGGTCTGGGTATCACTCCATCCGGGGATATCCTCAAAAAAAGGTCCCCATTTGTTGGTTTTAAGCGGATAGGTCTTCATCCATTCCAGCAGGATGTTGAACGCATTCAGGTAACTGTCTTTTTCCGCATTATTTAGTGAAATCAGTTCATTAAACAGCATCATCGTTCCTGTCCAGTTTGAAGTATACAGTGCTGCTTCCGTTAACTTACCGGAACCGTTATTATCGAAAAACGATCCTGTTTTTCCTGTTTTTGCATTTACCCTGAAAGGCAGCGGTGATTTTTCGTTGTCTCCGGAAACAACATGGGCTTTGAGTGTATTTGCAATTTGAATGGCTGCATCAAGGTATTTCTTCTCCCCGGTTATTTTGTGCAGGTTAACCAACTCAAATCCAAAATTACCGGCCTTGTCCGGTTGCAGAAAACCTTTTCCGTTGCGCATATCGCCATCGTATTTTCCCGAATGGATAACCGCATTATAAGGGTATGGGAGATAAGGCCAGCTATCGGTTGAATCGGATAAAGAACGCTCCAGATAGGTATCAGCGAGGTATTTCATGTTTTCCACCACCTCACACTCACCCGTATAAGCATAGAGCAGGGCCCACGATGATAGGGCCATGCTGATCTGATCCCCGCCCAATCCACGCATGTCATGTTCAGGTTTCCATACCTGGTGGTTCATGTAGTATTTCAGTCCGTTGGAATCGGTTTCCATGTTTTTCCAGAAATTCCATACCAGCTTCAACACCGTATCATAAGATGCTCCAGGATCTGCGGAGTACCAGGGAAGGATCGATCCATCTGCTTTATTGATCCGCACGGCATGGTACTGAATGGTATCGCTGATCAGTAAAGTATCCTGAAGGACTGAACCGGATGAACCGGTATGGCGGCAGCCGATAAGAGCGACTGATCCCACCAGACAAATCAAAATAGCATGGCTTTTCATCTTTTTATTGGATTACTTTGTTGCTGTGAAATTTCATACAATCGGTTTCACTAAAGTAAGGCAAAATGGTACGTTTTAATAGTTGGTAAAAACCCATTTCCCCCGGAATGCCCTGGTGCGCATCATATTGGCATAATCGTCGTGGATGAATTCTTCGGTAACCGGGTTCCATTGTAAAGGACGCTGCAACTGGTAGGCAATATTCACAATATTGCAAACGGAAGCGGTACGATGACCTGTTTCAACGTCTGATACCGGTTTGGTACGTTTTTTCATGGCATCAATCCAATCCTGGTAGTGATTATCGCTGAAATAGACCCGTTTGTCGGTTGGTTTCAGTTCTGCATTTGCCAGATCCTTGTCGGGGAAAGTCCTTAAAAACTCACGGCTGACTTCAATCCTGCCTTCGGTGCCAATAAACTGAACCGCATTGAACTCGCCCCAGTCCTTATGGTTTACCACAACGCCGTTCCCGTATTTCATCGACAATCCTAAAGTTGAAGGAACAGAGGGCGGTAAAAACAGTACCGGACCCGATTCATCCATATCCAAACCCCATTGGGCTATGTCGAACATGTGCGCTCCCCAGTCAGTGACCAGGCCACCGCCAAAATCGCGGTATCCTCTCCACCATGCCCAATTGTCGTCGTCAATTTTCGGGGCCAGCTCGGGATGCCAGCCACGGTATAAGGACGGGCCTACCCATTCATTCCAGTCGAGCTCTGCAGGTGGCTCCATTTCAGGTAAGCTGCATTGTTTGACGGGTTCCCCGACATGAACGTTGATCTCTTTTATTTCGCCAATGTATCCATTTCGCACCAGTTCAACTGCGTGACGGAAATCGCGCCACGAACGCTGCATGTTACCGGTTTGAAAAATACGGTCGTATTTCCGGGTGGCATTAACCATAGCGCGGCCTTCGGCAATGGTAAGTGCAAGGGGCTTTTCACAGTATATGTCTTTCCCGGCTTTGGCAGCATCTACAGCCATTTGCGCATGCCAATGATCAGGAGTGGCAATAACAACGGCATCAATATCTTTTCGCTGTAAAAGTTCCCGGTAATATTTGTAAGCATCAACGCTTCCGGAAATATTTTTGGCTTTGTTGTTTGCTTCTGCTGCTGCTTTGAATCTCCCGAGCTTTTTCTGATCCACATCACAGGCAGCCAAAACCGTGGTTTCTTTGCATTTTCCAATGTCTTCCAGCAGGCCGAGAGCCTGTTTTCCGACTCCGATATAACCGAGGTTGATGCGGTCGTTGGCCGCTATAAAACCATTTCCACCCAAAACATGACGGGGTATGATTGTGAAAGCAGCCACAGCTGCAGCCGAATTCCCGATGAATTTTCGCCTGTTAATTTTAGCACTCATAGAAATTGCTTTAGTCGGTTAATAATAGAAATTGTCATAATGAAACTCAAAAATAAGATAAATTGCACTACGCAACACTCAAATGACCCTTTTACTCCAATAATTCACCCTGATGGCATGGTTTAATTTGTTACATTTGAATTTCCCGTAATTCCTTTACGTCGAACCTATGAAACGATCCCTTTT
>JAGDMB010000272.1 GCA_017860375.1 Bacteroidota bacterium
ACGTTAATGGTTTCCCCTGAAGGTACTGTGTCGGTACCCGTATTCACTACCTTCATCCGAACGGTTTCAGAAGGGTTAAAGGTACAGGCCGAAAGCGGATTGTCCAACTGGGGGCTGATATCCCTTATCTTCAGCCGGACATACACCGTATCATAATCGGAGCAGGCGTTGGCGTCGAGCACCCACACCCAGTAAGTACCTGTCTCGGTGATGGTGCGGGTTCGGGAAGTGGTGGAATTATCCCACAGGTATCCGGAATAACCCGGACCGGCATCGAGTGTATGCGACAGGGCCTGGACGGTCAGGTCAGGGCCCAGGTTCGCAACCGGATTCCCATATATAGTAACGCTTTTGCTGAGGGTATCATTATAGTACACCGTATCGCCGGCATAATCTGCCCAAAGCTTGAAGGTATACGTTCCCTTGGTGGTCAGGTCAACCGCCCCTTTGTCAAAGGCATAGTTTAACGTATGTTTGGAATACAGCGGCTGGGCAAGGACAAGGGTATCAATAACCGTTGTAGTATTATTAAAGACGAAGGCCGCTTTGATCTTTTCTCCGGCAGGAATTCTGTCGGTCCCATAGTTTTTAATACGGAGTGAAACGTATTCATTGTTTGACAGGCTGCATGCATTCACAGGGTATATAAGGCTGTCAACGCCCACATCATAGAAAAGGAGTTCGATATAAGTGGAATCTTTTGCCGAGCATCCGTTTCCGCGGGTATCCGTAACCGTTACGCTGTATAGGCCTCCTTTGTTCACATCGTATGTAGCGGTCGTTTTCCCGTCCTGCCACAGGTAGTCGTAATTTGTATTGTAGTATGGCGCCAGGGTAACGGTATCCGGCTCTCTGGTCTGGATAGTATCCAGCAATCCAATGGTTGGTCTGGGCAATACCGAGAAAACAAGGGCCAAAGTATCGTTATTCGCTCCATAATAATAGGGATCATCTTCGATGAGGGTATATGCTTTTAAAGAGTAAGCAGCAGGTGCTAAAATACCGATATTTTCTGCAAAGGTATGTTCGATGGTCTGCCCCGGAAGCAGAGCTTGTGCAAGCGTAAAAGTATCGGTTGCAAAGAGCGTATTATTGAAATTAAATCCGGCAATGACCGTGTCGTTGATTTTCATGGCATTGATACCATAATTCTTTATGGTTACGGTCACCTGATCGGGATTCAGACCTTCGCAATGGTTGGCAAAATCAGCAATTGCTGAAACTCCAATATCAATGGGGGCCGGGCCAATTTTAAAATCATCAAAAGCAAATCCCCTGTTGCTGGTGTCAGCATCGGATTGCCAAAGGACACGGAATTTAACCCGCGACTGGGAATTCAGCGATACCGGCAACAGGGTCTTTGTTGTTTTCCATCCATTACCAATACCCGACCATCCTATGTTTTTCAGCGCTGTAACGTAATTCTCATACCATCCCCATGGATAACCCAGCGTGTTTTTCGTCAGAAGATTCCAATGGACACCATCATCAATGGTGTATTGAATATTGGCACCGTCGTTTCCTGCTTCTGACAGGATCCAGTATTTATTTTCAAGTACAAGCCTGTCGGAGCTTACCAGGTTATAACAGGAACTGACTATAAATGAACTGTCATTGCTCAAATAATTGCCATATGGAGACAGTATCCAGGCATTGGGACTACCCGGCACCTGGCCAATACTGGCATCGGGAATTTTGCATTCCCAGGTATTGAAAATCCCCCCCGGAATCCAATAGCCATGTCCGGTTTCAAAATTGACCAGTCGTGGCGGATCTATTTTTTCCTGAATGTTCACCGTCAGGTGCACAGTATCGTTCGTTCTGTCCTGATCTCCTGTGGCGTCCGTGCTGACCATAAAATCATACGTGCCTGCAGCGGGAAAATTTGCTGGCCGGGTAAAAGTAAAGAGGATTGAATCATCAACCGGGATAGATGAGGAAATTGTATCGTATATTTTTGGTCCCTGGGGTCCGTTTAGTGAAAAGAAAATGCGTTTATTGGCGGGAGAAGGAACTGCAGCATAGTTTCTTACGATAACTTTTATTTCGTCTTCACCCGTGTTTATGCAATCATCGCAGGGTAGGATGATTCTTGTAACCGCGATATCGTTGGTAAGGTATTCGCCGGTGACGGCAAAATTGTCAATATTCCAGCCGGCATATGCATTGTTATTATCCGAATAGTTGATAGCAACCCTGAACCTTACATTAGGCTTTCTCTTTACCAGGTTGTCGATATTATTATAAAGGAAAAGATTATTCCATAGAAATTCAGGCAATTGGCCGCTTGCCTGGGACAACCATACCCGGGTCCATACACTGCCACCATCGGTGCTGACATCTATGCTGGCATTGTCCTGGGGTTCAATATAATTCCACTTCCACAGGGAGAGTTTTACATTATCAAAGTATTTCAGGTTTATAACCGGAGTGGTGGCAAAATAAGCATGTGCCGAATCAATGCTGAGTCGGTAAGCGCCATCGTCGGTTAAGTCGGTCCCAAGTACTTTTTCCCCTGAATAGGCATAATCGGGATCATAGCTCTTCACTACAAAAATACCCCTGGGTATATCCCGTTCAAAATCATTATCAAGCGTCCAACCTTCATCGGTTTCAAAATCGTCAAAGAATACCGATTGTTCAATGGTATTACTACCCGCTGGCGAAACGGAAGCAGAGGGAAATGAATGACCACTGACGTAAACACTGTTTGGATCAAGCATGAAATCGACAGTTGCCTTGTGCGCAGCTTCCGGCTTAATATCGGCTGCAAGCCAAAGACAATGTTTTCCTGTTTTCAGGGTTGTGTTGAGATTTGAAAATTTTATAATTCCATTTGAAATACTTTGCGCTGTTCCTATTTTTGTGGAAACACCCTTGTTTTTGTTCCTGTAGATTTCGTCCAGCGTATGAAACAATTCGAAACCGTTGTTCTGAAAAATGCTGTTATCACTGCATTGCGATTTGATTTTGATGGAATCGAGAATCAAGGTATTATTGTTTCCGACCACTTCAATATCCACCCTGAATAAAGGCAAATCACTCACTCCGGAGGGCACAACAGGGTGAGCAACATGGACGGCAGAAACAGTGCTTACATAACGGTTTATCACTTCTTTTTCAGAAATCCTGACATCATCAATGCACACACCATGACCTCCAATCACGGTTCCCGAAAAGGCAACATAAAACTCATTTGTCAGGTATTTCGATCCATATTCATCAATATTAAAAACACGCTGGGGGAACCATTGCGTTGATGGAACCGTAGGTGTATAATACTCCATGATGGTGTCCCAGACTCCCGCTGCTCCGGCCCGGAACATCAGTACCAAATGATCCGTACCGTCACTTGACTGGGCCTGTGCATGATAAAAAGTCAATTGTGGTTTCACCGCTTTGCTGAGATTTATGGCTGGTGAGACCAGATTACAGGTATAGGCCTCAAATCCATTCCAGTACAGAAAAGCATTGTAACTGCCTTCCTTTGCGCCTGTGGGCAAATTATTGTTTCCCCCGCTTTGATAATCCCATTTCAGCTGTTCCAGAAAGGGAACGGATGGTTGGCTAACCCACTCCCGTGGAATATTTTCAAAACCATCGTTCAAATAATAAATAGTCGTATCCTGAGAAAAGGCAATCCTTGCCAAAAAGCACATGGATCCCAGTATTAATAAGCGTTTCATAGCCTGATTGTTTTTCTTCGAGAAAGAACTTTTTATCTAATCTTACGTATATGAAGTTAAAAAGTTAAGTATTAAATTTACTTGACTTATTAGGCTGAATCAATACTAAAAGATACAAAGAATTGTTGTTATTCGCCAACCCGATGAAAAAAAGAATTCTACTGTTATCCGGAATTTTTCTAACATCAATTGTTGAGGCTCAGATTGATAATGAGTTTTGGTTTGCTGCCCCGGATGTATCCTCTGTGCATGACTGCAATCCCAGCCCGCCCTATGGTGAAGGCAGACCTATTAACCTCTATGTTACAGCCGAACAAGCAACAAATGTACGAATTGAGATGCCTGCCAATCCGGCTTTCGTGCCCATTGAGTTTTCCCTTGTGGCAGGCGAGCACCGCATGGTTCCTTTATCACCGCCCTATACACCCGATGTCTTTGAAAATTATTCACAACCGTGGCCCTTGCCTCCCGGTCAATCTATCCAGACGAAAGGTATCCGGATAACTTCCGACCAGGGTAATATTACTGCTTATTATGAACTCAACAACCGATGCAACCGCGATCTCTTTGCGCTTAAAGGAAAAAACGCAT
>JAGDMB010000273.1 GCA_017860375.1 Bacteroidota bacterium
CGCGTTCGTATTGATCAGGCCATGCGGTTTTTCTTTATCTGGATGAACCTGCTGGTTATTATTGCTTTTGTGTTGATTTTATTTGGTTTATAAATAGGAAACCCTTGGGCTTTAAAGAGTATTGTTTTAAAAAGTCACTATGGCTGTTCCACTTTGGAGGAGCATCCTGCAATAACTGCGACATTGAGATCCTGGATTGCCTGACACCACGGTATGACGTGGAAAGATTCGGTATGCAGCTTGTCGGAAGCATCCGGCATGCCGATGTGTTATTGGTAAACGGATCCATCAACAGGCGCGATAAGGCACGCCTGCTTGATTTGTACCATCAGGCCCCAAAGCCTATTCTTGTTGTGGCCATTGGCGCATGCGGTTGCACCGGTGGAATTTTTGCAGAAGGGGACACATTTGCGGGACCTGTGGATAAAATCATCCCTGTTGATGCCTATATTCCCGGCTGTCCTCCCAAACCCGAAGCAATCCTTGCCGGAATAGTCAAATTGTTGAACAAAAAATAAAACCATCGGGACAATCATAACGCAAAATGACTTCTGAAATAGAAAATATTAAAACACGGTTTGGTGAAGGAATTTTTCAGGTTGCGGTCAGGAATGAACGGAGGGTAACCCTGACCGTTGATAAGGAAAAGATCGTTGATATTGCAGGGTATTTGTACCATGAATTCCATTGGCGATTTATCATTGCCTCAGCCCTGGAAAGCAATAAGGGTATTGAGATCTTTTATCATTTCAGCAACGACAGTTCGGGTTTGATATTGAATTTGAAAGTCATACTGGATAAAGAAAAAACCGAAATAGAATCACTCACATGCCTGTTTGAAGCGTCCAGCTGGATTGAACGTGAAATGCATGAAATCCTTGGAATCAACTTCCTGCATCATCCGAATCTTGAGAAACTTATCTCGGACGGGAATTGGGCGGAAGGCGTGTATCCATACCGAAAAGAACCATCATAAATGGTGTATTATAAATTATATAGTATAATAGAAAACAAGATTAGCAATGAGTTGAAAACTAAGAGTTTGATGATATTAAAGTTTGAAGATGTTACATTTCCAGTGGCTTTCAATCAACAAATCAACAAATCATCAAATCAAAAAATCGCATTTAGATGAGTAAGATCATTCCCATAGGGCCGTACCATCCGTTGCAGGAAGAACCTGAACTTTTTAAATTATATTGCGAAGGCGAGATTGTTAAGGATATTAAATGGGAGACCGGCTATAATCATCGGGGCATTGAGAAACTCAGCCAGTCCAGAACCTTTGATCAGGTTTTTTTCCTGGTAGAGAGGATATGCGGCATTTGCTCCACTTCGCATCCTTTTGCTTTTGCCAATTGCATGGAAGAGATAGCGGGCATCGAAGTACCCGACAGGGCCAAATACATCCGTACCATTATCGCCGAGTTGGAACGTATTCACAGCCATTTATTATGGGTCGGGCTGGCCGGCCATTTTCTGGGATACAATACGGTGTTCATGTGGGCCTGGAAATACCGCGAACCGGTGCTGGATCTGTTTGAAATGATCACCGGTAACCGGAATAGTTATGCCATGTTCAAAATAGGCGGTGTGCGCAGGGATATTGAGAATAATAAGATCACCCGGATCAAAGAAACACTGGACCTCGTTAAAAAGAAAACCGACCTTCTGGCAGGGGCCGTCATGGATGACCCCGTCATACATGCACGAACAAAAGGCGTCGGAATTCTTACAAAAGAAGACATCGTGAATTACGGAGCGGTAGGCCCTGTTGCCAGGGCCTCAGGCGTTGCCATCGATGTACGGCACGACGATCCCTATGCTGCGTATCCGCTTGTTAACTGGAAAGTAATCACAGCCCAGTCAGGAGATGTGTTTGCCAAAGCGGAAGTCAGGCTTCTGGAGATGTATGAATCCATTTCCATTATTGATCAATGTCTGGCCCGACTGAAGAAAGAAAAGGAAGGCGAAACTGAAATTGTGGTGAAAGAAGTTCCTGAAGGTATAGGTACAGGGCATGCCGAGGCCCCGCGGGGTGAGGTATTCCATTTCGTTAAAACAGACGGATCAAATTATCCTGTAAGGCACAAAATCAGGGCTCCCAGCTATGTGAACATTGCCACTTTCAGAAAATCATGTGTGGGACAGACCATCTCCGATGCCACATTATCGCTTGCTGCCGTTGATCCTTGTTATTGCTGCACAGAAAGAATGGCCTATGCATTCGATGTTGAAACGGGGAAAAAAATATACAACGGCAATGAATTACTCGCTTTATCACAGTCTAAGACCGAGGCCATCATAAAACGAATAAAAACTGAATTATGAATACGGCAATCCATTCTATATCCGTATTAATAGGGTTACCCGTTGTTGCCGGGATTCTTCTTTTTATCGTACCCGAAAAATTCAGAGTGGCAAAGGGTGTTTTGGCACTGCTGGTTTCGTCCATAGTTTTATTTTTTGGCTTTCAATTGTATTTCACGGGACCGGATTCCGTCCGGATCAGTTTACTGGAACTGGAAATCCTGAATGGATTGAATAATACCGGTTTTTCTGATGTCATCAGCGGATTTACCTCGTTGAACGCTGATAACCTCGCAAGGCTTATTGTTCTGATGGTATGCGCTTTTTCCTTTTTGATCCTGGTTTACTCCATCTTCTATATCACAAAGGAAAGGGCAGTAAAAAATTACTATCCATTTATATTATTGACACTGGGAGTATCTGTCTGTGCGGTACTGGCTGATGGTCTCATCCTTTTCATCTTTTGCTGGGGATTCCTCGGCTTGACCCTTTATAAGCTGATCAGGGGCTTTGATGATGAAAGTGCTGCCGCCGCCAAAAAGACATTCATACTGATCGGAGCTTCGGATAGCATCATGATCCTTGGCATTGGTATTGTCTGGAAAATTGCCGGAACATTGAATATTTCCGAAATAAGCCTGGGTACAACAGATGCCATACGGATTGCCGCATTTCTGGCCCTTTTGACAGGCAGCTTTACCAAAGCGGGAGCATTCCCTTTTCATACGTGGGTTCCGGATTACACAAAATGGGCTCCGGCTTCCTCCTCAGCCTATCTTCCTGCCTCGCTTGACAAATTATTGGGCATCTATTTTCTGTCGAGGATCTGCAACGATCTCTTTATCCTGAGTAATGGCATACGATTGGCTCTTTTAATTATTGGCGTTATGACGATCATTATCGCGGTTATGATGGCACTTATGCAGCATAACTACAAGCGCCTTCTGGGTTTTCACGCGGTATCGCAGGTTGGTTACATGATTGTCGGTTTTGGGCTGGGGTCACTGATCGGAATAGCTGCAGGACTGTTTCATATGATTAATAATGCAATTTATAAAAGCGGATTGCTCTTGTCCGCAGGTTGTGTCGAATACAGAACAGGAAAAGAAGAACTCGATGACCTGGGCGGACTTTCAAAAGCAATGCCGGTTACCTTCATCGCTTCCCTGATATTCGCCCTGTCAATTTCCGGTGTGCCCCCGTTGAACGGTTTCGCTTCAAAATGGATGATCTACCAGGGCATTATTGATTTTGGCAAGGGCTCCGGAATTGCCAGTCAGCTCTGGATGGTATGGCTGGGACTTGCCGTTCTGGGATCGGCTTTGACCCTGGCCAGTTTTATCAAATATATCGGCGGTATTTTCCTTGGCCGCAAAAAGGATGAATTCACAGGAATTCATGAAGTCCCTGCCTTGATGTATTTGCCTATGCTCTTCCTGGCAATTGCCTGTATTGCTTTTGGAGTATTTGCAACCCACTTCATTGTACCCAGGTTGTTTATGCCCGTTACCGGAAACTTTGAATTCCTGGGGATCTGGAATTCCTCCTTTATTACCGTGCTTATCCTGGTATCCATCGGATTGGGAATCCTGCTATACTGGACAGGGAATCTTAAAAAATTCAGGAGGGAAGACAGTTTTATCGGCGGAGAGAGCATGAATGATACCATAAGTTTTTCTACGACTGAATTCTATAAGACCATCAGCGATGCTGGTTTTTTTTCCTGGGTGTACCAAAAGGCTGAGAATAAATGGTTCGATCTGTACGATCTCTTAAAACGGCTTACACTCTGGTTCAGCAATCTCTTAAGCAAGGCGCACACGGGTGTTTTGCCGGACTATTCCATATGGGTTTCGGTGGGATTGATCCTTATGTTGATCCTTATGATACAAAGTTAAGACAGCCGCTATGGAAACTGCAATAGCTATTATAACAGGGATAATGATACTGGGGGCAATCTTTGCCAT
>JAGDMB010000274.1 GCA_017860375.1 Bacteroidota bacterium
TCTTCTTTTACCTGGTCAAATCCCAGTTGCTGCCAGTTTTTCTTCACGGTTCTCAGATCTTCAACAATCCATAGAATGTGGTCCACCCGGTTATAAATCTCAGGGGCCTGCGCATTTGTATGCACGACCATGGTAATACAAAAAACCAAAATGAGGATCAGCCTTTTCATATTCAAATAAATAAATGAGAGAGATAATAAAAATAATAATTTCTCTTTAAAGAAGCCTGAATTATTTGCAGGATTTATTTTCATGCACTGCAGACCTGATTGAACGTTTGAATGTTTGAGAGTTCGAAAATTCAATGGTTTACAGATTTACTAGTTGACTAGTTGACAGATCAAAATCCATTATGGTTCAATTGATGAAGAACTTTTGAATATTCAAATTTTCAAATCTTCACGCTTTATTTCAACACTTCTTCAATCTCCTGCAGTTCATAGGGAGTGAAATCAAGCTTATCGAGGGTTGCAAGATTTGTTTTCAATTGCCCGACGGAACTGGCTCCCACCAGTACCGAAGTAACCCTTTTGTCCTTTAACAGCCATGCAATGGCCATCTGGGCCAGGGATTGACCGCGTTTTTTGGCAAGTTCGTTCAGTGCGGCAATTTTTACCAGTTTTTCCGGTGTAATGTCGTTTTTCTTCAGGAACCCATGTGCTTTTGAAGCCCTTGAACCGTCAGGAATGCCCTTGAGATAGCGATCGGTAAGCAATCCCTGTGCCAATGGTGAAAAAGCGATTAATCCTATGCCTTCTTTCTCAAGAACAGCCAGCAGATCCGGTTCAACCCACCGCTCAAACATGGAATATTTTGGCTGATGCAGGATACAGGGCGTTCCCAGCTTGCGGAGAATTTCCGATGCACGTTTTGTCTGGTCAGGCTTGTAATTTGAAATGCCGGCATAAAGGGCTTTCCCCTGCCGCACTGCCTGATCAAGTGCTCCCATGGTTTCTTCAAGCGGTGTTTCGGGATCGGGGCGGTGTGAATAAAAAATATCCACATAGTCGAGTTTCAGGCGTTTCAGGCTCTGATCGAGGCTGGAGAGCATATATTTCCTTGATCCCCATTCGCCATAGGGGCCTTCCCACATTTTATAACCGGCTTTGGTGGAAACAATGATCTCATCACGGTATGGTTTCAGATGGGCGGCCAGGATCTTTCCGAAATTTTCCTCGGCTGAGCCCGGGGGAGGTCCGTAGTTATTGGCCAGGTCAAAGTGGGTGATTCCTGCATCAAAGGCGGACAGGATCATTTCCTTTGCATTTTCGAAAGAATCAACCCCTCCGAAATTATGCCAAAGTCCAAGGGAAATGGCGGGAAGCTTCAAGCCGCTGTTACCGCAATAGTTATATACCATCGTAAGGTAGCGTGAAGGGGAAGGGATGTGTACCATGGTCTTTCAGTTTATTGCTAAAGATAGGATTCAATTTGATTTTGTACAAATTTTAAAAAAATCCGTTTATATTTGATGTGAGCAAAAATATTTACCAGAACATTAAACCTATTTGTTATGGAGACAGGAGCGCAATTTACACTAGGCTGGATCGATTGGGCCATAATAGGGATCTACGTTGTTTTTACGATCAGTATTGGTTTTATTTTAAAACGTTACATGAAATCAAGCCAGCAGTTTCTGATGGCCGGAAAATCAATTCCCGCCTGGATCACAGGATTGGCTTTTATTTCAACGAACCTGGGAGCACTGGAAGTCATAGGGATGGCCGCTTCGGGTGCAAAATACGGCTGGATTACCTGTCATTTTTACTGGATTGGGGCCATACCGGCCATGATATTCCTCGGAATATTCATGATGCCTTTTTACTATGGCTCAAAAGCCAGGTCTGTGCCGGAATACCTCAAATTCAGGTTTGATGAAAAGACGCGCGGATTCAATGCCTTTTCCTTTGCCGTGATGACGGTAATGGCTTCGGGAATTTCAATGTATGCCCTGGCGGTATTGATGGAGACTCTTTTGGGATGGGACTTTACCATGAGCATCATCATCTCGGCCGTGATTGTACTTGTTTATACCTACCTTGGAGGACTGACTTCAGCCATATACAATGAGGTTTTACAGTTTTTCCTTATCGTCATCGGTTTTCTGCCTCTGGTATTCCTTGGGCTTAAAGGAATAGGCGGATGGGAAGAGCTTAAAATCCGGCTGTCGGATGTAGCGCTGAGTGGTTCCCATCCATATGGTGAAGGAGCCTATACGCATACCTGGAAATATATGTTCAGCGCCGATGCCAATCCCATGGGTGTTGAATGGTTTGGCGTGATCATGGGCCTTGGATTTGTGTTGTCCTTCGGTTACTGGTGTACGAATTTTCTTGTTGTCCAGCGGGCGATGGCTGCCAATTCCATGATGGCTGCACGCAAAACCCCGCTTATCGGCGCTTTTCCCAAGATGTTCCTGCCGTTTCTGGTGATTCTTCCCGGAATGATAGCGCTGGCACTGACAACCCTGCCGGATAGCGGATTCAACCTTCCCCTGAAAAACGGCGTGTATGATTATGATAAAGTGATTCCGGTTATGCTGGGGCACTTCTTCCCGACCGGAGTGCTGGGATTGGGACTTACAGCCCTTATGGCGTCCTTTATGTCGGGTATGGCCGGAAATGTAACCGCTTTTAATACGGTATGGACCTATGATATCTACCAGAGCTACATTGCTCCCGGGAAATCGGATAACCATTACCTGTGGATGGGCCGCATGGCAACCATTGCGGGGGTAGTTATAAGCATCGGAGCCGCTTATGTAGCAAAGGCATTTAATAATGTAATGGACTTTCTGCAGCTTATTTTTGCCTTCATCAATGCACCTCTTTTTGCCACCTTCCTGCTGGGCATGTTCTGGAAAAGGGCAACCGGTCATGGCGCATTCTTCGGTCTGCTGAGCGGTACGCTTGCAGCATCGGTTCATCATGGCCTTACAGCACCCGCCAATGCGGCATCCCTTATCAAAGGAGGCTGGCTGGTCGGTGGAGCTGAAAATGTGGTGAAAACCTATCCCAGTGAAATGGCACAGAATTTCTGGACGGCCATATTTGCTTTTTCTGTATGTTTTATCACCACCATCATAATTTCCCTGTTGACAAAACAGAAGAAAACCGAAGAAGAGCTGACGGGTTTGGTGTATTCCCTGACCCCAAGGCCCAAGGAAAAAGATGTGGCATGGTACCAGCGGCCTGCCTTTCTGGCAATCATCGTTGGAGCTGTAGCGATTGTATTAAGTATAATTTTCTGGTAAGGAGGAAAAACAATGGGTATAGATATTAAATTTCCGATCGGATTGATGTTTACCATTCTGGGTGCAGTGCTTTCAGTATACGGATTCGTTACCAGGTTCGACCCCGAAATGTACCGGAAATCGCTGGATATCAACATTAATCTGTGGACTGGGATCGCCATGCTGGCATTCGGATTGTTTATGCTGCTGACATCGATTTTACAGAAAAAAGAAGAAGAAACCAAACCCTCGAAGTAAGGAACCAATATTGGTTTGACCGGTGACCGTTTTTTTTCTGTCACGGGGATGAAACTTGTTTTCTGCCCCATCTGTGTTCAAAAGTATTTGAAAGGGTGATGTTTTATTTTTATATCTTTAATCGCACTAGAATATTGCAACGATGGAACCACTTGACATAAAAGCTACCAATGATACGCCCAGGGTATTGTTTGATCCGGACAATAACCTGTTTGAAATTTCCGGGCGGTCCCTTCCGGAAGATGTGGTGACTTTTTATCAGCCTGTTCTCGACTGGCTGGATGAATATACCCGTACCCCGCTGAAAAAGACGGATTTTGTTTTTAAGTATATTTACTTCAATACGGCAACCTCCAAGCTTGTTCAGGATATCCTTACCAGGCTGGAACACTTGCAGGAGAAGGGATCAGAGGTGAAAGTCTCCTGGTATTATGAGCAGGATGATGAAGACATGCTGGACCTGGGGATCGAATTCAAGGAAAATGTAGATATCGCGTTTGAAATCGTCGGTTATTAAATCCTTCTGACCATACTTGTATCGCTTCAGCGCGTTTCTTCTGGCTTACTTCCTGTATATTTCACTCATATTTCAGTACGCTGGCCGGATTGACAGTGGCCGCCCTGTATGTCCTGTAACATATGGTGATCAGTGCAATAAAAAGGGCCAGGATGAATGCAGTGAGGAATTCCCAGGGCTGAATGGAAACATGGAAATGGAAATTCATGAGCCATTGTTTCATCAGAAAGTATCCAATAATCCAGGCCGGCAG